>CAZAVT010000358.1:0-3705 GCA_964488395.1 uncultured Burkholderiaceae bacterium
TTGCGCGCAGGAAATGCAGACGCAGTGGTTCGACATGGGGCTGCGCTTCGATCGCGTGCTGGTCGGCTCGGGTAGCTCTGGCACCCACGGGGGGCTGGTGGCAGGCTTCGTGGGAAACCGAATTGACCTACCAATCGTCGGTGTGGGTGTCAGCCGCGACGCTGCGCAGCAGGAACCCCTGGTGATGAAGGAAGCCCAGGCCGTGGTGGATCTCTTGGGGTTGGGGATTCAGATTCCGCCTGAGGTGGTCCGCAGCGTCGGTGGCTACTGGCAGCCTAAGTATTCAATCCCCAACGCTCGCATGATCGAGGCGGTGCAGATGCTCGCGCGCACCGAAGGCATTCCACTTGATCCGGTTTATACCGGCAAGATTATGGCTGGCCTCATAGGCCTTGCGCGTGCGGGCGAGTTTTCTGCCGGCGAGCGAGTACTCTTCATCCACACCGGTGGGCTTCCCTCGCTCCATGCCTATGAAGACGTCGTGCTCGGCGAGGCCGAAGCCATTGCGCCATGAGTCTTGCCGAGGGTCAGCCATCGAACCCATCTGACGGGATGCGGGCGTTCGGACGGCTTCAAGTCGCGGGCGCGCAGATCCATTACGAGCTTGCCGGTCACGGCCCAGCGGTGGTCTTCGCCCATGGTCTTGGGGGAAATCACCTGTCGTGGTGGCAGCAGGTCGGCCACTTCCGGAGGAGCTACACCTGCGTGACCTTCTCGCACCGGGGGTTTGCACCCTCGACGGTTGAAGACGAGCATCCCGACCCCCAACGCTACGCCGACGATCTCGCTGCAGTGATCGACCATTTGAAACTGGGCCCAGCCTGCCTGGTGGGGCAATCGATGGGTGGGTGGTCCGTCGTGGAATACTGCCTGCGGTACCCACGAAATGTGCGAGGCGTCGTCCTCTCGGCAACAGTCGGTTCGATGGCGCTCGATCGAATCTCTAGCCTTGATCCAGACCAGCTCGCAACTTGGCAGCAGACCTCGGAAATCGCCGCGGCGCAATGCCGCACGGAGCAGGTCCATCCAGCCGCGGGGCTGAGGATGGCACGCGAGCAAGCAGCCTTGCATCTGCTTTACCAACAGATCGACGAACTATCTCGTCCCTTGGACAAGGAGGTCCTCCGCGGCCGTCTACGCACGATGCGCACGCGCGCGCCTTCTGATCTTGCGGCAACGGGGCTTCCGCTACTGTTGGTCTCGCCACTGGAGGATATCGTGATTCCACCGCCTGCACTGCGCGCACTCGCTCGGGAGGTGCCCGGAGCACGGTTGATCGAGATCCCAGAGACTGGTCACTCACCGTATTTCGAGAGAGCCGACGTCTTCAACGAACACCTCGACAGATTTCTACGGAGCATCGATGGCAACTCTTAAGAATCTTCAGCTCTCATCCTCGCATCCCATTGACACCTTACGGGCTGCGATAACCAAGGATCCAGCGATGAATCCTTTTCGCCCGCTTGAAACCATGGGGCGCCGAGCGGCAGCTTGCGCGGCGCTGCTTTGCGCGGCAATTGCTGGGGCACCTGCCCACGCCGTCGCTCAGGACGTCTTCCCCAACCGGTCCATCACCTTGGTCGTGCCATTCCCCGCGGGTAGCGGTACGGACCTGAGCGCCCGTCTGCTTGCTAAGGACATGGCTGAGGCGTTGGGCCAAAGCGTCTTGGTCGAAAACCGGCCCGGCGCCAATGGAACGCTGGGTGCGCAGGCTGTGCTGCGTGCAAAGCCTGACGGCCATACCCTGCTCGTGGGCGCAGCCGCCACCAACGCCTCGAACTACGCGTTTTTCCCGGGCAAGCTCGGGTACACGCCGGCGTCGTTTGACATCGTGGGGGGCTTGGGGATCGTGCCCTTATCGATGGTGGTGGCCTCCGGTTCGCCTTGGAAGAGCCTGGCGGATCTAATCACTGACGCGAAAAAAAGCCCAGGCAGGTTTGCCTGTGGCAGCGGAACGACGACCGCACAGGTCGCCTGCGAGATCTTCATGCTTCGTGCCGGCATCGGTGTCCTGAATGTCCCCTATAAGGGCACTCCCCCCGCCTTGAATGACCTCGCAGGCGGCCATGTGCAATTTGTCTTTGCAGCCGGTACCAGTGCCGCGCCCCTGGTTGAGCAAAAGCGCCTTCGTGTTCTCGCGACTGCCGCAAACAAGCGAGCGCCGTACTGGCCCGATGTACCGACCTTCGTCGAGCTGGGAATGATCGATCTTGAGCTTTCCGCCTGGAGTGCAGTCTTCGTGCCAGCAGGAACGCCAGTAGCCGTACAGGAACGGCTCAATACTGTCATTCGCCGCTCAACCGAATCACCCGAGTCGGTCGCCTCGCGCCAGCGCACGGGCTCGCTGGCCATGCCCTACACACTGGCCGAGGCGCAGCGCTTTGTCTCCAACGAAATCGAACGCTGGGCAAGATTCGTGAGGGAGAGCGGCGTCAAGCTGGATTGACCTCGACGCGCTCGATCTGAATGGAATACCGCTACAAGCCCCAGACTGCAGCGATGGCCGAGCCCAGCCTCCAACCAAATCAGCGCTTCCTTCACCGCTCCTTTTGGAAGGGGGGCACCCTGCGCCGAGCGGGCAGCAAGCGGTCATTCTCCTCGGCTGTGACCGAGGCAATGAACTGCTCGTAATTGACCTGCGCCTCAGCCAGGTGACTGCGTAACGCCGCCAGGGCCGTATCGCGGTCTCCAGCCCTCAATGACGCGAGCAGCTCGGAATGCTCGCGAGCGCCAGCAGCGCCTCGTAAACCACGGTCTGCCCAGAACCAGTAACCGTCGCTGCGGCGACGGAAACTCAATCGGTCATAGATACTCCGCAACATGTCCACCAGCAGTCCGTTGCCGGTCAGCGCAGCGAGTGCGAGGTGAAACTCCTGATCGATGCGCGAGCGCGACGCCGCACTTGGGTTCTCGACCAAGGCCTGGTATCGGGTGTGGATCGCTTCGAGGACATCGACCGCGTCGGGCGCGAACCCACGCTCGAAGGCCAACTCCAGCGCTCGAATCTCCAGCGCGAAGCGAACGTCGTACAAGTCACGGATCTCGCTCCTGGGCGGCTCGGCCACGAAGTACCCGCGCGCCGGGATGCGCTCGACATACCCTTCCTGGCAGAGCCGTTCCAGGGCCTGGCGAACGGGAGTCCGCGACACCTTGAGCGCAGCGGCCAGATGGTCAGGCACCAGCTTTACACCTGGGTTGAGTCGGTGACGCAAGATGTCTTGCCGGATCCGCTCGTAAGTCTCTTCGATAAAGAAGCCACGTTCCGCTACCAACGGTCGCTTGGTCGTCATACCGGCCCCTCGCCCGCTTCGACAGCCAGGGCGATTGCTGCGGTCAGCACCATATGAAGAGGCCGAACGGAATGAGCCTGAGCGAGCCCACGCGCCTGCATGAAAAGCGAATGTGGGGCCGCAGGGTCGCTGCCCTGGCCGCAGCACGACATGAACTTCTGCTCCAGATCCGATGCCGTCATCCATCGGCCTGGCTTTCCACTCGCGACATCGACACGCTCGACATCCGTGCCGCCTCCTTTCAAGGAAACATCCAGCACACTGGCGAATTCGCGGTCATCGGCGACCCGCTCGTCGACCTCCATCACGATGCGCTCCATCAGAGCTACGAGCTCTGGGCGCTCGATCGCCTGCTGCGTAAAGCTGTCGAGCGTGACGTTGCCGTCATGAAGCGCGACGGCGATGCAGTAGGGCA
>CAZAVT010000359.1:0-3691 GCA_964488395.1 uncultured Burkholderiaceae bacterium
AGAGGTCCAGCCCGGACGTGGGTTCGTCGAGAATCACCAGCGACGGCCTAAGGACCAGGGTTCGCGCAAGACCAATGCGTCGCTGTTGGCCGCCGGAGAATTCATGCGGATAGCGGCTCTGCGCAGAGGTATCGAGCCCGACCGCCTCGAGCATCTGGTCGATGCGCTGTTGGCGCTCGCCCCGATCGCTCACGCCGGCCACGATCAAGGCCTCATGCAGGGTCGCACCGACCGTCCACCACGGGTCGAGCGCAGCCCCCGGATCCTGGTGCACGTATTGGATCACCCGCCGCGCCTGTCGGGCCTGCCGCGGTGGCAGTCCCGAAACAAGCTGACCATTCAACAGGACCTCGCCCTGGCTCTCCTGCTTCTGGCCGAGGAGGGCACGTCCCAGCGTGGTCTTGCCACAACCCGACTCACCGACCAACCCGATGATCTCTCCGACCCGTATCTCCAGGTCCACCCGATCGACGGCTCGAACTCCGCGAGCGCGGCTGCGTCCGAAGGGCCCGATGGGCGCATAGTCCACGCAAAGCCCCCGTGCGCTCAGCAGAGCGGGCAAGGGCTTCAGGGGCGCGCCCGTGTCGATCGGCGCGCTCATCGCCAGCCTGCCTCAGCAGCCATCGGGCTCGCCCCGATGGCTGATCCAAGGGTCCGTGGGGCCTCACCGACCGGCGCGTCCTCGGCCAATCGGCAATCGACGCCGTGAACACCCGCAGGAAGGGCTGGCGTTCGTTCACGACAAGACTCGATCGCATGAGCGCAACGGGTCGAAAAGCGGCAACCCGACGGCGGCTGGACCAAGAGCGGGACCGCCCCCGGGATGCCGCCAAGGGATTTCATCCGGTCAGGATGACAATCCAACAAGGCTCGGGTGTACGGGTGACGGGGGTGCGCCAGCAGCGCACGCTTGCTCCCCTGCTCGACCGTCTGCCCAGCGTACATCACCGTGACCCGGTCACAGAGCTGGGACACAACACCGAAATCGTGAGTCACAAAGAGCACTGCCACCTGATCCTCACGCGCGAGCTCGCCAAGCAGCGCCAGGATCTGCTGCTGGGTCGTCACATCGAGGGCCGTGGTGGGCTCGTCGGCAATGATCAGGCGGGGCTGGCACAGCAGCGCGGCCGCAATCAGCAAGCGCTGTCGCTGTCCGCCGGAGAACTGATGCGGATAACGCTCGAGCGCCGCAGACGGATCCGGCATCTGTACCCGCCGCAGCAGCGCGAGCAGACGCTCCCTCCCTCTCGCCCGAAAATCAGGGCCTGGCTCGCCGTGCCAGCGCCAGATCTCAAGCAACTGCTCACCGACTCGAAAATTCGGGTTGAGCGCTTGCGCTGGATCCTGCGGGATGAAGCCGATCATCTTCCCGCGGATCTCCCGGCTCAGGCGATGCTCGCTCAGGCCAACGAGATCTCGCCCACCGAATCGGATACGACCCGACGTGATGCGCGCCGCCGCTGGCAACACGCCCAGGATGGCCTTCACGACGGTGCTCTTGCCGCAGCCTGACTCGCCCACGAGCCCCATGATCTCGCCCGCCTCGAGCTGAATCCTGCAGCGATCGAGAATCCGCGCATCCCCCTGCGCGGTGGCAATGGTGAGCGATAGCTCGTCCAGCGCAAGGAGCGGCTCGACCGTCAACGCGACCTCCGCAGGCGGGGATCGATCAGATCACGCAACGCATCACCCAGCAAGTTGAAACCCAGCACCGTGATCAGAATGGCCAGACCGGGAAAGAGCGAGATCCACCATCCAGAGGGGAGATAACGCTGGCTCTCGGCCACCATCAACCCCCACTCGGGTAAGGGGGGCGCCGCACCCAAACCCAGAAAACCCAGTGCGGCGGCCACCAGAATCGTCACGCCCATCCCGATCGTGGCGCGTACGATGATCACGGGCGCCGTGTTGGGCAGGATGTGCAAAAAAACGATCCGCAGGGCGCTGCTGCCCTGTGCCTGAAGTGCGTCAACAAACGGACTCACCGCAACCCGCCGCGTCTCGCTGTAGACCACTCGGCAAAAGAGCGGCCAGTAGGTCAGGGTCAGGGCAATCATCGCGGTGACCACCGAGGGTTTGAGGACCGAGGCAAACACCAAGGCCAGCAGGAGTTGCGGCACAGCCAGAAAGACATCGGTGAGGCGCATGATCAGCTGGCCAGCCCAGCCCCCGAAATAACCCGCCAGCAGACCGAGAGGCACTCCGATCAGCATCGCACAGGCGACCGTCACAAAGGCGATCAGCAGAGCGATCCGCGCACCGATGATCGTTCGACTGAAAACATCGCGCCCAAGACCATCGGTACCAAACAGGAACTCGGCCGAGGGCGGTTTCAGGCGCTGCCAGGGCTTGGCGTCGAATTGGTCCTCCGGGAAGGGCACCAGTTGCTCACCAAACAACGCACAGAAAAGGACGATCGCGATCAGCACCAAACCCAGAACGGCCGCGCGGTCCCTCAACAAAAGGCGCATCATCGATTGCATCAGGCGCCCAACCTCAATCGAGCTCGGTGACCCGCGGATCGAGCCAACCCTGCAGGATGTCGACCATGATATTGACCGCCGCGTAAATCGTACCCACCAGCAGCGTGGTCGCGATCACCGGTTGATAGTCCGATAAGACCACCGCATTGAACAGGTAGTCGCCCAGCCCGGGCCAGGCGAACACCGCCTCGACCACGACCGACCCCGAGAGAAAGAGGCCGAACAAGAGACCGATCTGGGTCAGCGTGGCAGACATCGAGCTGCGCAGCACATATTTCCAGATCAGGACTCGGCGCGGATAGCCGACCGCACGTTCCCAGAGGACGAAATCACGCTGCAAGGTCTCGATGGCGGAGGACCTGGTAAAGCGGACGATGGTCGCAGTCGCCGGCAGCGCGAGCGTCACGGCCGGCAGGAGCAGGTGAGCGAGCGCTGAGAGCGAGTCACGAGGCCAGCCGCTCAGGAGATAGTCGATGACATAGAGGCCGGTGAAGAACTCGGGCGGGGCCACGACATCAGCGATGCGTCCGCGCAGCGGCAGCAATCCCAGGTGCAGACTGAAGACCAGTTGCAGGATGATCGCGATCCAGAAGGACGCCATCGCAAGCCCCGCGATCGAGAACACCCGCAGTATCTGATCGATCCAGCCGTTGCGATGAACAGCGGCGATCAGCCCGAGCGGAACCCCCAACACGATGGCAAGCAACATCGTGACGCCAGCGAGCTCGATGGTGGCTGGAAGCCGTTGCAGGAGGTCGGCCAGCACCTCACGGTGCGTGTAAAGGCTGGAGCCGAAGTCGCCTCGGGCAATCTGTGCGAGATAACGCAGAAACTGGATCGGCAACGGCCGATCCAGACCGAGGTCGGAACGAATCCGGTCAACCTGCTCGGCCGTCGCAGTCTCGCCGGCCAGCACGGCTGCAGGATCGATCGGCACCACGCGGGTCAGCACAAACATCAGCACCAGCAACCCGAAGAGTACGGGCAGCGTGAGCAGCAGGCGCTTCAGAATGAAGACGAGCATCGACAGCCGACGGTGCGTGAGACAAGCGACAAAGGCGGGGGCCGGCGGCGACGCCCCCGGGCAAGTCAGCGGCGACTACGTTGCAATAAGTGCAGAAAACCCAGGACGGCCTGGCCCGGCCTGGCCCGGCCCGGCCCGGCCCGGCCCGTCGAGGCCCGGCTGCGACGCCGCCGCCGTGCCGGCG
>CAZAVT010000360.1:0-290 GCA_964488395.1 uncultured Burkholderiaceae bacterium
TCGCCGCGGCCCTGGGCGGGATGGTCCAGATCCCGACACTCGGCGGCAAGGCCGAAATCGAAATTCCCGAAGGCACCCAGACTGGCAAGCAGTTCCGTCTGCGGGGCAAGGGGATCAAGGGCATCCGTTCAAGCTACCCAGGAGACCTCTACGCCCACGTGGTGGTCGAGACGCCGGTTCGATTGACCGAGACCCAGAAAGACCTCTTGCGCCAACTGGATCACTCGCTCACCCAGGATCCCAAGCACAATCCTAAGGCGCGGTCCTGGATGGACCGGGGGAAGGATTTT
>CAZAVT010000360.1:313-3689 GCA_964488395.1 uncultured Burkholderiaceae bacterium
CGCTGCGATCGCGGCTCGATCAGATCTCTAGATTGTCGAGCAGACGCGGTTGCCCCAGTCGCGCAGCCGCAAGCACGACCAGAGGCTCGCTGGAATCCAGCTCGTTGGGAGCGGGCGGCAACAAATCGCTGCAGCGGCGCAGCGTCACATAGTCTGGCGACCAACCGTGGGCACTGAGCTCGGCCTGCGTTGCCTGCTCGAGCGCGAGCACCCGCTCCATGGTGCAACGCCCCTCCCGGCGCAGCCGTCGAATCGTTTCGACAAAGTCGCGCAGCAGTGCGGACAGTCGTTTGGCTTCGTTTCGCTCGCTCGGATTGAGGTAACCGTTGCGCGAGGACATTGCGAGCCCGTCGGGCTCTCGGATCGTGTCGTGGCCGACAATCTGGATCGGAAGCGCGAACTGACGGGTCATCCGACGGATCATCATGAGCTGCTGGTAATCCTTCTTGCCGAAGATCGCCACTTGCGGCCGCACGGTCGTGAAGAGCTTCATCACGACCGTGCAGACCCCGTCGAAGTGCCCTGGCCTGAATTCACCCTCGAGGATCTTGGCGAGCGCGGGATCGGGGCTGATCCGGAAGGTCTGGGGCTCCGGGTACATCTGGGCTTCGTTGGGCGCGAACAAGACGTCACAACCGGCTGCTGCCAGTTGCTCGGTGTCGCGCTCGAAGGTACGCGGGTAGCGATCGAAGTCCTCACCCTGGCCGAACTGCAACCGGTTCACGAAGATACTCGTCACCACCCGGCCCCCGGGCTCGGCGCGGCGCCGAGCCTCACGAACCAGCGCGATATGTCCCGCGTGCAGATTCCCCATCGTGGGCACCAAGCACACGGGGGCAGCGCCCTGGAGGGCGCTTTGCATGCCGTCAATCGTGGTTTCAGTGCGCATGATGCAGGGCGGATCGATCCGGATTCGGGATCAGGGGGGTGGGTGCATGTCACGCATTTGGTGCGTCGCACAAGATGGGCGGGATTGTACCGATTTCGAGGCGGCCCGGATGCTCAGGCGATCCTCTGCAGCGCGGCTGCGATCGCGGACAGATCCCTGAACGGCTCTGGATGCCAGCCGCCGCAGGCGTCGACCGGATGGCGGTGGGCGTGGTCCGCGCGCAGCAGCCACGCTCCTTGCAGACCGGCCTGGCGGGCTGCGATCAGATCGAGTTGGGGATCATCGCCGATGTGAAGGGCCTCGGCGGGCTCGACGCCCGCGAGCCGGCAGGCGTGCTGAAAGATCCGTGGATCGGGTTTGGCCGCACCCGCATGGCTTGGGTTGACGGCCGCCGAGAAGTAGCGCGCGAGCGCTGTCCGGCCGACATCGGCGTTACCGTTGCTGAGGGCGACCAGGCGGTATTGGGTGGACCAGTCGCGCAGCACCTCCTCCACGTCCGGGTAGGGTGTGACCGCCTGCCGAGCCTCGATGAACACCCGGAAGGCACGTGGCGCGAGCGCCGGGTCGTTGCCAGCGGCGATCATGGCCCGACGAATCACCTCCTCGCGCAGGAAACTCAGATCATGGCTGCTTTGTGGGTGGTCGGCGATCACCTCGGCGCGCAGTTGTGCCCGACCTGGCGAATCCAGCAGGCGCGCCGCGGCGGGCGCGTGGGCGGTCAGCCAGGCGGCGACGGCCGATTCGGCCGCTCGCATGGCCGGCTCGAGCGGCCACAAAGTATCGTCGAGGTCGAGGAAGATCGCGCGCGGCCGCTGGGTGATCGGCTGGTCAGGCAACTTGCCCAAGGACTCGTGGGCCGTCTTGAGCGGGGTGGCAGGAGGGTTCATCTCAGTCCGGGGTCTCTGTGGCATGGCGTGGGCGCGCTCTGCTACGCTCACGGGCAAAGAACAAATGACGTCTCACTCTCCACTCTAGCGAGCTTGTTGATGAAAGCCATGATTCGCAAGGCGGTCTTTCCGATCGCCGGTCTCGGCACCCGGTTCCTGCCGGCCACCAAGGCCTCCGCCAAGGAGATGCTGCCGGTCGTCGACAAGCCGCTCATCCAGTACGCGGTCGAAGAGGCCTACGCGGCCGGTATCCGGCAGATGGTGTTCGTAACCGGCCGTACCAAGCGCAGCGTGGAGGATCACTTCGATACAGCCTACGAACTCGAAAACGAACTCGAAGTCGCTGGTAAGTTCGGCCTGCTTTCGGTGGCGCGCTCGATCGCGCCCGACGATATGATCTGCACCTATGTGCGCCAGCCGCGCGCTCTGGGACTCGGGCACGCTGTCCTCTGCGCGAAGGGCCTGGTCGGCGATGAGGCCTTTGCGGTCCTGCTCGCCGACGATCTGATGGTGGGAACCAAGCCGGTGATGGCCCAGATGGTTGAGCAGTATGCGGACTGGCGCACCAGCATCATTGCAGTACAGGATGTGCCTCGCGAGCACACCAGTCGCTACGGGATCGTCTCGGGCCGTTCGGTTGCCGAGGGCCTGGTCGACGTATCCGCCATCGTCGAGAAGCCCGCGCCTGAGCAAGCCCCTTCGACGCTCGCTGTGGCCGGCCGATACATTCTGAGCCCCGGGATTTTCAGTGAGCTCGAGAACATCCCCCGTGGGGTAGGCGGCGAGATTCAGCTCACCGATGGGATCGCGCAGTTGTTGCGCCGCGAGAAGGTCTTTGCCTTTCGTTATCACGGACAGCGCTACGACAGCAAGCTCGGTTTCCTGCAGGCCACCGTCGATCTGGCGGAGGCCCATGCCGAGGTGGGCGCCGACTTCCGCCAGTGGCTCGCAGAGCGAGCGGGGCTGCCCACTGAACAACGCTGAGACGGGGCGGGAACCTTGCTGGACGACCCGGTCGACTATCTCCCAGAAACACAGGCGCCCGCTCGCGATCAGCTGGACCGGGAGGCGGGCCTGGTGCTCGTCGAGTTCGGCACGGGATGGTGTGGCCATTGTCGGGCAGCCCGGCCGGTAGTGGGCCAATGGCTGGCGGCGGCCTCGAGCGTGCGCCTGCTCAGGATCGAGGACGGATCGGGCCGTGCGCTTGGCCGGTCCTACCGTGTGCGGATGTGGCCTACCCTGATCCTGTTGCGCGATGGTCGGGAGATCGCGCGGGTGGCGCGTCCCCTCGCGCTCGCTGACCTGACGCGCGTTTTTGATCCTGCAATGGCCAGTGACCCGGGTATTGTCCCGGCTGCCAGTGGGGAGCTATGACGGTTTCTTTGACGGCCGAGCCAGCGGGCCGATAGACTCCGCGCAGTTCAAAAACATGACATAAACCCGCGCCCCGTGAGGCCGGGATGGCAGGAGACATGGAGCTGCTACAGCTCACGATCTCGGGTGTGGCGATGGGCTGCATCTACGCGTTGATCGCGCTCGGATTCGTCCTGGTCTACAAGGCGACCGAGGTGGTCAATTTTGCACAGGGCGATGTGATGAT
>CAZAVT010000361.1:0-1445 GCA_964488395.1 uncultured Burkholderiaceae bacterium
ATCGGTTCGATCTGCAGGTCTGCAAGTTCGGCCTCCCAAGATTTGGGCGTCGTCGTCGGTGCGAGCGGCATGGGCTTTATCGTAGCGATGCACCCTGAGAGTCCGATGGTTGCGAACATCGCTAAAGCTAGTCTGTTACGCATTGCGGTCTTCAGAGAGATTGTCGCCCGGTTGGGAGGTCGCACAACACGGAATGCATGCCGGCAACCGCCCTTGAGCGGGATGTGTAGAAGGTGGAAGCGACCGCTTAAGGCATGCCTTGGGCGGTCTCGAGCTCCGCACTGAGCGTACGATTTTAGCCTCAAGCCGCATATCATGCGAACGAAGGAATCGATCGCCTGGACTACGTATCCGGCGCGGCGCCAGCCGCGCACGCCGCTTGTCGCGTGTGCCGCTGTCGACGACGCTAGCGGCTTTCGAAAAGCGCCTAAACAATGGTGCATGTGTCAGCGTCCTCCGCTGCTCTTGAGATTCGTCGCAAGCGATTGCCCCATTAAACCGGCGCGACTTGCCGATCATCGAGCTCGGGACCGTGGGGGGTCATGGCTATCAGTCGGCCTTGATGCCCGCCTTGCGAATGACCGCACCCCAGGCCTCGGTGTCAACCCGAATCAGCGCGTCCATTTGTGCGAGCGACATCGGCGCTGGTGGCTGATAGCCACCGTTGCGCAGCCCCGCCTGCACATCACTGGATTCGCCGACCTTCGAAAGGTCGGCATTGATCTTTTGGAGCACAAGCTCAGGGGTCCCGGCCAAGCCAAAGATCGAGAACCAGAAGGGCCGGACTGCCGATGGATAGCCCGATTCAGCCATGGTCGGGGTATCGGGCAGCTGCGCCAGTCGCCCAGGCCCGGCAATCGCCAGTGCCCGAAGCTTGCCTGCGTTGATGTGCTGCAGAACGATGCTGGGCGAGACGAACATGAAATTCACCCGACCTGCCAGCAGGTCGATCACCGCCTCCGGCTGACCCTTGTACTGCACTGCGGTCATTTCCACTCCAACCGACTGCAGGAAAAGTTGGCTCGACAGATTATTGCCGCTACCCGCACCCGGTACGGCGTAAAACAGCTTCCCCGGCTCCTTGCGAGCCAGATTTTCGAGATCTTTCATCGACCGCACGGGCAGGTCGGCCGCTGCTACTGCGATTTGAGGTACCCACGCGAGCACCGATAGGCCACGGAAATTGCGAGTGGGATGCCACGGCAGGTTGGCATAGAGCGCGGGGTTGGCAACGATGGCCGGCCCGTGCACCAACAGCGTGTATCCATCAGGCGCGGCGCGCAGAACTTCGGCGGTGCCGATGTTCCCATCGGCACCAGGTTTATTGTCCACGATGACCTGTGAGCCCCAGATCTTGGCGAGCCGCTCGGTGTATAGGCGCACCACGTTGTCCACGGTGCCGCCGGCCGGATCACCATGAAGATGAACAGCCTCGTCGACCCCGA
>CAZAVT010000361.1:1455-3684 GCA_964488395.1 uncultured Burkholderiaceae bacterium
GCCGCCCGCACCGGTGCCGCCGGCCGGATAGGGAACGATCACCCGTACGGTCTTGCCGGGGAAGGCTTCGCTGGCGGCTGCTGGTGACGGCCAGTTGAGTGCAACGGCAAGGGTGAGGGCGATCGTAAATATCAGACCTCGTTTCATGGTCGATCCTTGAGTAAATGGGTTGGTAACAGGCAGTGCCGGGTCAGGTGCGCGAACGCCGCTCGAGCGGCGGGTTGCGTGGGGGGCGTTGAAGGCGCGCGATCTTGTCGACGAGTTCATCACGTACGTTCGCACAGGCTGGGTCGTCCCACAGGTTCACCCACTGATGGGGGTCCTCTCCAAGCTGGTAGAGCTCGCCTTCGGTGCCATCGTAGTAATTGGTCCTCTCGTAGCGCGTACAGAGGAATCCCGAGCGGTGGTAGATGCTGCGCATCCGGATCTCCAGGCCCGCCTTGTCGGCATCCCACTGACAGAAGACAGTCTCTCGCTCTGGAGCGGCCGCCACTGGCAGTTCACGACCCTCGACCCAGGAAGGCACTGGCAGGCCGGCGATGCGCGAAAAGGTTGGCGCCAGATCGAGTTGACCGACCGGATCTTGGATCACTTGGCCACCGGGAATGCCTGCAGAGGGTGCCGGCCGCCAGATGAGTGGCAAGCGCATCAAGGCGTCGACATGGAACGGTCCCTTGAACATCAGGCCGAAATCGCCCTGCGTGGTCCCGTGATCGGTGGTGTAGATGATGTCGACTTCATCGTCCCACCCACGGTCGACGATATAAGTGAGGATGCGTCCAAGTGCCTCGTCGATCAGCTCGTTCTGCACGTGCACCATGGCGTTGATTTCACGAATGTTGTCGTCGGTCATGGTGGAGGGCACGAAGCCATCCGGCGTCTCCTCGGCCACATCGGCTTTTCCGAGATAGAAGTTCAGCCAGTGTTTGGGCTTACCGGCCAGGATCTGTTCGATTTTTGTTCTTGTGCCGGGGTGCCCGGCGGGCAGATCGAGATCTCTCCAGTTGACCCGTCCCTTCTCGGTCACTGGAGGATCAAAGGGGTGATGCGGGTCGGGGAAACTCACCCAGAGGAACCAGTCCTCTTCCTGCCCGAGCGATCGGAGCCACTCAATCGAGCGGTCGGCCACCCAGTCGGTGTGATAAAGCTCGCGAGGACAGGCGTTGAAATGGACCTGAATCGCGTTCGTGTCGCCCCCCTTGAGGTTGTTCGGGCCGTTGTTTGGACCCACCGGCGGATAGAAGCCATCGACATACTGCGCGCCGTTTTCCTTGAGCCATCGGTTGTAGTGCAGCGTACACCGGTAGGAAATGCCGCTATGGGCCGCCAGCGATAGGTGTTCGAAGCCACGATACGGTCCGTGGTCGCCGCGCAGGGCGGCGGAGGCCTCCCAACTCCCGTGATCGGTCATCGGCTGCCAGTGTGCCTTCCCGATCAAGGCCGTCCGGTAGTGGCCCTGATCGCGGAGATGGCGAGCGACGCAAGGATCGTCCACAGGCAGTGAATAACCATTGCGATACACGCCGTGGGTTGCCACGTGCTGGCCTGTGATGATCGTCGATCGCGCCGGCATGCAGGTCACATTCTGCGCATAAGCTCGCTCATACCGGATACCCGTCGCTGCGAGGCGGTCCAGGTTCGGTGTGCGCGCGATCCGACCCCCATAGCACCCGAGCGCGTCGTACCGTTGCTCGTCAGAAGTCACGAAAAGAATTTTCCGTCCCATATCGTCGCCTTGATCAGAAAGGCAAGTCGCGTGGCATCGCTTGCTTCGCCACCCGAGCGATGAGCCGTCTGACTCGCGCTTGCTCGAGCGTTGATGATTCGGATCTTGCAGCGCAGTCGGTCTTTGGGCAAGTCCTTTGAACATCCGTCGAAAAGGCCTGGGGGCGTCAGCCTTTGACGACCGGGGTTCGAAAGATGCCCGACTCCCCGAACCGCCTCGTTGGAGCGAGTGACCAGTGACGCAGCGTTCTCAGTGAGCGGGTCGAAACGCCCGTCTAGGAGCGAGCCTGCATCATTGCCACGAGCTGACTCAGTGCGATCGCCCAACCCTGTTCGAAACCCATTGCGGCGTGGGCGTCGCGTCCTGCAGCGTCCACATGATGCACCTGCGCCTCATAGCGCGTGCCGCCATCGGGGAGACGATCGAAGCGCAATTCGCCGACAAAGCCGAATCCGGGGTGCGTCACGGCCTGCGGCTTGAAGTCGGGCCCCAACAGATTGGTC
>CAZAVT010000362.1:0-3683 GCA_964488395.1 uncultured Burkholderiaceae bacterium
GATCGCCATGACCCTCGGCCTTGTAGCATTGCTCTGGATCCTGGCCGTCCTGGTCGGCAAAGGGCTGGCTGGTGTCGACCTGAACCTCTTCACCCAATCCACGCCAGCACCAGGCTCAGAAGGAGGAGGCCTGCTGAATGCAATCGTCGGCAGCCTGATGATGCTGGGCTTTACGACCCTCATCTGCACGCCCATCGGCATCCTAGCGGGCATCTATCTGGCCGAATACGGCAACGACACCGGGTTTGGCGAGATCACCCGTTTCGTGACCGACATCATGTTGTCCGCGCCGTCGATCGTCATCGGGCTCTTCGTGTACGCGATCGCGGTGGCCCCCGCTGGGCATTTCTCCGGCTGGGCAGGTTCTCTCGCCCTATCCCTGATCGCAATCCCGGTGATCGTACGGACCACCGAGAACATGCTCCGCCTCGTCCCCGGCAGCTTGCGCGAGGCCGCTTTCGCACTAGGCGCGCCCCGCTGGCGAGTTGCAACGATGGTGACCCTTCGGGCGGCGCGCAGCGGCGTCATCACCGGGCTGCTGCTCGCACTTGCGCGCATCAGCGGCGAGACCGCGCCGCTGCTTTTCACCGCGCTGAACAATCAGTTTTTCAGTGCCGACATGGGCAAACCAATGGCCAACCTGCCCGTGGTCATCTTCCAGTTTGCAATGAGTCCTTACGACAATTGGATCAGGCTCGCCTGGACAGGCGCGCTGTTGATCACGCTGGCGGTCCTCGTCCTCAACATCCTCGCCCGCATCCTCTTCCGTGACAAGGTGCAGTCGTGACCCATTCTTCCCCCACCAAGCCCGCCGAGATGCCAACAGCGGCCCTGAAAGTTCGCAATCTCGATTTTTTCTACGGCAAGTTTCAGGGCCTCAAGGGGATCAATCTGGACATCGCGACCCATCGGGTCACCGCCTTCATTGGGCCCTCAGGCTGCGGCAAATCAACCCTCCTACGGACGCTCAACCGGATGTACAGCTTGTATCCCGGACAAAGGGCCGAGGGCAGCATCGAGTTTGAAGGCCAGAACATCCTTGACCCACGGCAGGACCTGAATCTGCTCAGAGCCCGAATCGGCATGGTGTTCCAGAAGCCGACCCCGTTTCCGATGTCGATCTACGACAACATCGCCTTCGGCGTGCGGCTCTATGAACGTCTGGACAAGGCGGAGATGGACGATCGGGTCGAATGGGCACTCACCAAGGCCGCCCTTTGGGGTGAGGTCAAGGACAAACTGCGGCAGAGCGGTCTCTCACTATCGGGGGGCCAGCAGCAGCGGCTGTGCATTGCCCGAACCGTCGCAGTCAAGCCGCTGGTGATCCTGCTGGATGAACCGACCTCTGCGCTTGACCCGATCTCGACTGCGAAGGTCGAAACACTCGTACACGAACTCAAATCAGAGTACACAGTCGCGATCGTTACGCACAACATGCAGCAGGCGGCTCGGGTATCCGATTTCACTGCTTACATGTACCTCGGAGAGCTGATCGAATTCGGCAAGACCGACGAGATCTTCATCAAGCCCCGGCAGAAACAGACCGAGGACTACATCACTGGCCGATTCGGCTAAGTGGGCGGTGGAGAGGACACGCAACTGCAAGGAACGAAGATGGCACCCGCCCATATCGACAAGGCCTACGATCAGCAACTGGAGCGACTCACCAGCAGCATAGGTGCAATGGGTGACTTCGCGCTCGCGCAGTTCAATGATGCGATCCGTTCGCTGCTCGAACACGACATCGCGCTCGCTCAGCGTACCGTCGAACAGGACCGCATGCTCGATGCGCTGCGCCGCGACTTGTCAGCATCGGCTGCGCTGGTGATCGCAAAGCGCCAGCCGATGGCCAGCGACCTGGAGGAAGTCCTCGCGGACCTCAGGATCGTCGAGGATCTCGAACGGATCGGCGATCTGGCGAAGAACATCGGCCGACGAACGATGTCCATGTCGGGGCAACCGCTACCCGCACAACTTGTCCAACGGATCAACGCGATGGTCGAGCTGACCGCGACCCAACTGAGTACCGCTACTGCCGCATTCGTGCAGCGCGACGCTTTGCAGGCCGCCCAGGTGAGCAGTGCTGACGATCAGGTGGACGAAAGCCACCATCGGATCGTGGCAGACTTGGTGCTCATGATGGGCGAGGATCGCGGTCATGTCAGCGATTATGTGCACCTGCTCTTTTGCGTGAAGAACATCGAACGAATCGCGGATCATGCCGTCAACGTCGCCAAGGCTGCCCACCTGAAATCGACCGGTCGGCCACTTATTGACTGACGTCGATCTTCGCCGTCGCGATCAGTTCCCGCCAGCGCCGCGTCTCCTCGGCAATGTGCCGGGAGAACGCCTCGGGCGTCGTGGCCAGCAGCTCCCCGCCGAGCGCCGACAAGGTGTCCCGCGCCTCGGCGGTCGTCATGATGCGGGTGATCTCCTCATGCAGGCGCCTGACGATGGCAGCAGGCGTACCGGCGGGCACCAGTGCACCGAACCAGCCGGCGACCTCGTACCCGGGAACACCCGACTCGGCGACCGTCGGTACGTCCGGCAGAAGCGGTGAACGCTGCGCGGTCGTGACTGCAATGGCTCGCACCTTACCCTGAGTCAACAGTGGTCGAGCGGTATTGGGATCGGCGGTGACCAGGTGAATCTGGCCCGAGGCAAGGTCGGTCAGCGCCGGGGGCGCGCCCTTGTAGGGCACGTGGGTGATATGGATGCCAGTCCGAACCTTGAGCATTTCGATCCCGAGATGCGGCGCCGAGAGATGACCCGTCGTGCCGAAGTACATCTGGCCGGGCCGTTCGCGGGCCAGTTGCAGGAACTGGGACAGATCGCGCACGGGCAGCGAAGCGCTCGTCAGGAGCACGAAGGGCTGATTGGTCAATTGAGCGACCGGCTGTAGGTCACGCAATGGATCGTAGGGCATCTTCACCCCGAGGGCGGGCTGCAATGACAGCGGTCCATTGCTGCTGATCAGAATCGTATAACCGTCTGGATCGGCCTTCGCGCCCGCATCGGTGCCCAACATGCCGCCAGCCCCTGCCCGGTTTTCAACCACCACGGGTTGACCGAGGGCTGGGCCCAGCTTGCTCGCGAGGAATCGGGCCACGAAATCGCTCCCGCCACCCGCGGCAAACGGCGAAATCATCCGGATCCTGCGCGCGGGCCAAGTCTCCTGCGCACGGGTACGCCCAGGCAGAATCGCGGTCAACAAGCCAGCCGAAAGCATGGCACGTCGCATCATCATTCACTTCTCCTTCAATAAAGCGTTGGGCGTCAGCCTCTGCCACTCATTCGAGCGAGAGCTTCATCGCCGGTGCAGACGTCGCCAAATTGCTGGATCACGTTCTCCAGAGTCATGCGATGCTCTTCATCAGAGAGCGCAGCGCAGCAATCGGCGAGCATGATCACCTTGAAATCCAGCATCATCGCGTCTCGCGCGGTCGACTCGCAGCAGATGTTGGTCTTGGTGCCAGCGATCAGGACCGTATCGAGGCCTCGGCTGCGAAGGATGCCCTCCAGCGGGGATGATCCGGTGATGAGGGCGCTATACCGGCTTTTGAAGACGGTCAGGTCAGTCGCTGCCGTCTCGAGCTCGTGCCAGACCTCCTGATGACCTGGCAGGAGGCTTTCGATCGTGCGCTCACGCACCGTATCCGCGACGACATGATCAAAGAACATCG
>CAZAVT010000363.1:0-3354 GCA_964488395.1 uncultured Burkholderiaceae bacterium
CTGATTCTCAATAATGTGCCCGCCCCGGATGCACCGGAAACCACGATCGCCAATATCTCGATCGACCCGAACCAGCTGCTGCCAGAAAACCGCGGCTATGAGGTGTTCCGGGGGAGCCTGCCCTTCCAGCCCTGCAGCGCCAATGTGCGCTTCTACCAATTCACCAACCCGGTGGGCGTGAGCCAGGATCAGGTGGAGCGCGTCCTCGCCCGCGTCAAGGCGCCGGCCATCCGCGGCGCAGCTCCCGCGAGCCCGCCGTCCGCCGGCGCGCCAACGGGGCCGGCAAGCGCACCGACCGCGGCGCCAGTTCCAGCCAGCGCGCCGCGCCGCGCCCAGCCCTGACAGCCGGCCTCGACCGGGCCGCACGTCATTCAGCGGGTGCCAAAGAGGCGCTGGAGCGGAGGGATCGGTTCCTCGACCGGCAGCGCTTTGCCATCCGGACAGACCTGCAGGTAAACCTGGGCGAACACGCTGCCCGCCGGGATGCGGCGCCAGTAGCCCATTTCGCGGACATCGAAGCGTCGCTCGCCACTCAGCAGCGGGCCTGCGTGACTTTGCATTTGCCCGATCCGGTGCATTTGGTTGCGGCAATCGTATTCGTTCAGATAAACGCGCGAACGCACGCCATCGGGATCGGGATCGCTCAAGTCCTGTAGTTCGCGCACCTTGCGGAGATCACCGTCGCGCACGAGCGCGGAAGGATCGTAGTACAGCCGAACCGAGGAACTCTGGGCCACCAGCCGCCAACGGGGATCGAGCTCGGCTCCCGACGCGGGCGCTCCCGCCAGGAGGGCAAGGACCAGGGCCGGCAGGGCGGCAAGCGGACGAAAGTCTGGCCGGCCGGACCGAATCAGTCGGGGCTCAAAGGGCAAGGGTCCAGCCAGGTCGCGGTCGCAAGGATTCACAGGTAGGTTCCACAAAGGCTCATGACGGTTCCGCCGGTGCCGAGCTTAAAGCGCGAAATGCCGGGCAAATCGCGGGTGTTCACCCCACCCAGGTCGAGGCGGCTAACCCCCTGAGCTCGCAGATGATCCAACGCCTCCCAGAGAATGCGGTTGTGGGCATTCAACTCGCGGCCGGCCTCATTGGCCCATCCGATATGGTAGGTCGCCGTACGGCCATGAATCAGGAACAGCATCGCCGCCACGGTTTGGCCGGCATGATCGGCTCGCCCGAGGGCGAACGCTGGTCCACCCTTGCTCGCACGATCGAGCCAGCTCGCGACAAAACCGGTGGGCAAGCCAAAGAATCGTCGCGTCCGCCGCTGCTCGCGTTCCCGCTCGAGCAGCCAGTCGCAGCGCGCCCGATTGGCATTGACGAACACCTGGAGACCTTGCTCGGACTGGGCGCGACGCAGTCGATTACGCCACTTCGGCTCGAGCGCCGCGAGGCGCTGTTCCATGGGTTGCTCAAGGTCGATCAGCACGGTGCTGTAGCCCGTCATGACCCGGTGCATCCCCCGGGTTTCCTCGGGGCTGCCGGCTGCGTCGGCGAGCTGCTCCGGCGAGAATAACGCCACCTTCAGCGGCGCGAGCGGAAGGCTCTGACGCATCATCCGGTAAAAATCGCGGCGATCCGCTGGAGAGAGATCAGAGCGCCAGACTGGCCCGCGCGAACACAAGGCGACCGACAGATACCCGAACAGCCGGCGACCGATGAACTGGGCGATGCCAGCAAGCCCGCGATCGTCGAAGAGTTCGGCGCGATGCACCGGCAAGCCCAGGGCGGACAGGGCCTCACCGTAGCGCCAGGACTGCTGCATGGACCCATGGCCGGCCGCGTGAAAAGCCTGCCAGGCCTCGGGCTGCGCCTGATTCCAAAGACATTTCATCCCCCTATAATAGGCGCTCGCTCCGATCCGGGGTCGTCATAGAGGTCAAGATCAGGCTCCCCGTGCCGATTCCTCCAATCTCAACCCCCCGTTGGCTCAGGGGCCGTGACCGTGACCGCCACACCATTCTCGGTCACGACATCCCCAAGCCAAGGCTCACCCTGACGGGGGCCGTCTACCTGCTGATCTATCTCGGGCTACCCGTTCTCATCCTGGGAAACCTGCTCGATCTGGCCACGCAGTGGCTGTTCGGTTGGTGTGTCGGCATCTGGTGTCTGTTCGCCTCGTGAGGTAACGCCATGTTTTTTTTCGTCGGCATGATCGTGATTTTCGGAGCGGTGCTGGGCGGCTATGTCGCAGCCGGTGGGAAGATGGCGCCGATCATCAAGGCCGCCCCCTTCGAGATCGTCATCATTGCCGGGGCGGCCATCGGCGCCTCGCTGGTGGGTAACAGCTTCTCGACCTTCAAGGCGGCCATGGGCGGTATCGCCAAGTGCATTTCCGGCCCCAAGTGGAAGCAGGCCGACTATCTCAACCTGATCGTGCTGGTCGGCAAGCTGCTGGCGGTGATGAAAAAGGAAGGGGTCGTGGCGCTCGAGGCCCATGTCGAGAACCCCGACTCGAGTCCGATCTTCGGCGAGTTCCCCAAGCTCGCCAAGGACCACTCGATCGTGCAGTTGATCTGCGACCCGCTGCGCCTGGCGGTGATCTCGCAGGGCAATCTCGACGCCGACGCGGTCGAAGACATCATGAAGACCGCCATCAAGACTCATCACCATGAGGCGATGATGGCGCCGGCGGCGCTCACCTCGATGGCCGGATCGATGCCGGCGCTCGGTATCGTGGCCTGCGTGTTGGGGGTCATCAAGACCATGGGCGCGATCGATCAACCGCCAGCCGTGCTGGGTGCGCTGATCGGCGGCGCCCTGGTGGGCACGATGCTGGGGGTGTTCATGTCCTACGGCATGTTCGAGCCCTTTGCGAATCGGCTCGCCCAGGTGCTCGACGAAGAGGGCCAGGTTTATCAGGTGATCATGAACATGATCGTTGCCAACCTGAAGGGCCATCCGCAACCGGTGATCATCGAGTCGGCCCGCGCCTGTATCAGCCATCACAACCAGCCGAGCTTCTCCGAGGTCTTCGACAGCCTGCGAGGCGGTTGATGGGCGAACTGACGATGCAGTCCGAGTCCCTGGGGCAAGGCCATGGCGACCGCTGACAACAAGCCGGCCGAAGCAGCCCAAGGCGCACCAGGCACCGGCGACGGGCAGGGCCAGGAAGGCGCACCAGCCGCGCCCGAACGCCCGATCATCCGCAAGATCATCGTCGAGGATGGTCACGGGGGCGCCCACGGTGGTGCCTGGAAGATCGCGCTCGCCGACATGATGACCGCGCTGATGGCCTTCTTTCTCCTGATGTGGCTGCTCGGGGCGACCAATGCGGATCAGCGCAAGAGCATCGCCGACTACTTCAGGCCCGCCTCGCACAGCCAGATCCAGTTTGGCGAGCTCGCTGGTTCCGAT
>CAZAVT010000363.1:3364-3661 GCA_964488395.1 uncultured Burkholderiaceae bacterium
TGGTGGCCGCTCGATCGTCGATCCCGACGGGTTCCCCTTCACCGCCAAGCAGACGGCAATGCTTGAGCGACTCACACCGCGGGCCAAGGGCGGGCCGAGCACCGATCAGGGCGACAACGAGCAAGACGCCAATGCCCAGGGCCCGCAGACCGAGGCGCCCACCAATGATCCTTCGCGCGGCCCCAAGAAAGTCGAGGACGATTTCAACTTCGAGAAGCTTCAGGAAGAGTTGAAGGAGAAGCTCTCGGAGAACCCTGACGTGGCAAAGATCAAGGATCAGGTCTCGATCACCCGCGA
>CAZAVT010000364.1:0-2718 GCA_964488395.1 uncultured Burkholderiaceae bacterium
TCATCTGGCTTACGTCGGCGACGCCGAGATCGGTGCTCGAGTCAATATCGGCGCCGGGACGATCACCTGCAACTACGACGGGGTGAACAAGCATCGAACGGTGATTGAGGATGACGCTTTCATCGGCAGCGATACGCAGCTCGTGGCCCCGGTGCGCGTGGGCCGTGGCGCGACCCTGGGCGCAGGCACCACCCTCACCCGCGATGCACCCGCGGGCAAGCTCACCGTATCCCGGGCACGCCAGGCGACTATCGACGGCTGGCAGCGGCCGGTGCGCAAGAAGACCTGATCCGGAGCCTGCAAATATGTGTGGAATCGTCGGTGCGGTGGCTGGCCGCAATGTGGTGCCGATCCTGATCGAGGGTCTGAAGAAGCTCGAATATCGCGGCTACGACTCGGCAGGCATCGCACTGGTGACCGATTCGGTGCAGCGGGTCCGTGCGGTGGGCCGTGTGGCCGAGCTCGAAAGCCGCACCGCAGCGAGCGGCCTGACGGCGGGTACCGGCATCGCCCACACCCGTTGGGCTACCCATGGGGGAGTCAACGAAGTCAACGCGCATCCCCATGCCTCGATCGGCGACGGGATTGAGGTCTCGGTGGTCGCCGTATCATTAAACAAAAACCACGAGCCGCTGCGCGACGAGTTGCAGGCGGCCGGTTATCGATTCGATTCGCAAACCGATACCGAAGTCATCGCTCATCTCCTGCACCGGGCGATTGCAGGCGGCCAGTCGCTCCTGCAGGCGGTCCAGGCGACGGTGACGCGTCTGCAAGGCGCCTACGCGATCGCCGCCATCAGCTCGACGGAGCCCGAATCGGTCGTCGGGTCCCGGCGAGGATCGCCGCTGCTCGTCGGATTCGGCGACGCTGGTAGCGGTCGGGGCGAGAATTTCCTGGCCTCGGATACCTCGGCGCTCTTGCAGGTCACCCGGCACATCGCCTACCTCGAAGAAGGCGACGTGGTGAGGATCGATCGCGACGGTGTTCAGGTGCACGATGCGACCGGGCAGCTCGCTTCGCGGCCGGTGGTCCGCAGCGAGCTCTCGGCCGAGGCGATCGGGCTTGGCCGCTATCGTCATTACATGCAAAAGGAGATCTTCGAGCAGCCCGGGGCCGTCGCTAACACGCTGGAGATGGTGCTGGGCGCGTCCTCGCTCACGCCCGAGTTGTTTGGCGCGCAGGCCGCCGACGTCCTGGGCGGCCTCTCGCAGGTCCTCATTCTCGCCTGCGGCACCAGCTATCACGCTGGTTGCGTTGCGCGATACTGGCTCGAGTCGATCGCTGGCGTGCCCACCTCCGTGGAGATCGCGAGTGAATATCGCTATCGGGACTCGGTGCCCTTGGCGGGAACGCTGGTGATCACGATCTCGCAATCCGGCGAGACGGCCGACACCCTGGCGGCACTTGAGCATGCCAAGGGTCTGGGGCTCGAGCACAGCCTGGCGATCTGTAATGTTCCGGAGTCCGCCTTGATCCGGGCCTGTGCCCTGCGATTTCTGACCCGTGCCGGGCCCGAGATCGGCGTTGCTTCGACCAAGGCCTTTACGACCCAGCTCGCCGCGCTCTTCACCCTAACCCTGGTGCTTGCCAAGTTACGCGGCCGGCTCGCGCAGGACCGGGAGCGGGAGTTGCTTACCCAGTTGCGCCATTTGCCCGCAGCGCTCAATCGTGTGCTCGAGTGCGAACGCGAGGTCGAGCGCTGGGCCGAGCGCTTTGCCGCCAGGGAACATGCGCTTTTTCTGGGTCGGGGCATGCACTATCCGATCGCCCTCGAAGGCGCGCTCAAGCTCAAGGAGATCTCCTACATCCACGCCGAGGCGTATGCCGCGGGCGAGCTCAAGCACGGGCCGCTCGCGCTGGTCGATGCCCAAATGCCCGTCGTGGTCGTGGCGCCCAACGATCTGCTGATCGAAAAGCTCAAATCGAATCTGCAGGAAGTGAGGGCCCGAGGCGGGGAACTGTTCATCTTTGCCGATCGCGACACGCGAATCGAGCCCGGTAACGGTGTGCAGGTGATCAATCTGCTCGATCACGCTGACGCACTCTCGCCAATCCTCCACACCCTGCCGCTCCAGTTACTGGCCTATCACACCGCACTGGTTCGGGGTACCGATGTTGACAAGCCGCGCAATCTCGCGAAGAGCGTCACGGTGGAGTGACGCTGCTGGGACCTGCTCCGCAGTGTCACAGTGGTGAGCTCCCAAAGGTCTACTGTGTCCGCAGCGGTACAGTGACACTCAGCGTTCGAGGAGCGCCCCGGGTGCTGCCAGGATCCGGCGGAGGTATGGGCCGGTCCACTCGATATCTTGAGCGCGCTAGTGATTACCCTGACTTTGGTCGCGCGGGCGCAACATCCTGGTTCGCTTGTTAACACTTGATCAATGACCCTCAGTGATTGGGCGCCATTGTTACATCGTGGATCTCCCTGGTCATTTATGGTCAGACCTATGAAAGAGCTGTCGTCGAAGAAGCAATTCGCGGCTCGCCTGATCGAGGCGATGCAGGGCGCGGGCTATAGTCCAAAGCCCTCAGTGCTCGAGCGCGAGTTCAACCAGCGCTACTGGGGCAAGCCGATGACGCTGCATGGCGTTCGCCGTTGGCTGCTGGGCGAGACGTTGCCCTCGCAGGACAAGCTCGTCGTGCTCGCCGAGTGGCTGGGCGTTCCCCCGCATCTGCTTCGCTTTGGAGGACTCCGACATGTTGAAAGGCAAGACCGCC
>CAZAVT010000364.1:2728-3661 GCA_964488395.1 uncultured Burkholderiaceae bacterium
TGGCGAAGAGGTGGGCACCCGCATCGCTGAGCGGCGCGAGCGTTGGGACAGCGGCATCGGGTACCAGGAACGCGAGATCTTCGAGGCCTTCCTCAACTTGCCCGTGCCACAGCGCCGGGTGATCCGCGAAGTGATTCTGGCGTTTGCCAAGGTGAGCGCCATCAAAGACGGTTCGAAGTCCTCCTGAGGCTCAGCGGGCGATCGCCTCGCGTGCCCGGATCTCCTGCTCGAAACCTCTCAGCCGCTTGTAGACCGACAGCAGTTCGACGATCGTCGACCAGCCGGTCACCAGATACTGAAACGATTCCTGGACTTTGCCGAAGGCGCGGATGATTTGTTGCATCACGCCAAGCGAGAGCGCGCCTGCGATGATCGTGGGACCGAGCGCGACGTAAGGCACCAGGACACTGAACTGCAGATAAGACCACTTGGCGACGTCGAAGTAGAGGTAATGGAAAAACAGCCGGAAGTAGTTGCTGCGGACGTCGGCAAAGAGGCTCGTGACCCGAGCGGGTGTCGCCCGGCCGGGATCATCCTCGCCCATGACCAGCTCCTTGCGATACGCCGCCTCGACTCTCTGGTTGTGGAACTCGAGCCCGGGCAGACGGATGCCCACGAGCGCCATCAGGGCCGTTCCCGCAAGCGCGGACAGGATCGCGATGTAGACGAGCGAGCGATCGACCTCACCGACAAGTGGCAGGGATTTCACTTCGGCCGACAGCACCCAAAGAATCGGCAGAAACGCGAGGAGGGTGAGCACACTCTGCATGAAGCTCACGCCGAGGCTCTCGACGATCCGCGCAAAGCGCATCGTGTCTTCCTGGACCCGCTGCGACGCACCCTCGATGGTGCGTACTTGCGACCAGTGGGCCATGTAATAGTCGTTCATCGCGGTCCGCCAGCGAAAGACGTAGTGCTTGATGAACCAGTCGA
>CAZAVT010000365.1:0-3644 GCA_964488395.1 uncultured Burkholderiaceae bacterium
AATCGCCTTCCAGGTTTCGTCCAAGGTCGACTCCCGAACCATCCTCGACCAGATGGGGGCTGAGTCCCTACTTGGTCAGGGCGACATGCTCTACATGCCGCCGGGTTCGGGGGTGCCAGTGCGGGTGCACGGCGCGTTCGTGGCGGACGAAGAGGTACACAAGGTTGCCGAGCACTGGCGCAGCGTTGCCGAGCCCGATTACATCGAGGGCGTCCTCGAAGGTGGGGTGCCTGAAGAGGTCGATGCGGGCAGTGCAGTCGGTTTTGGTGGCCTGTCGCAGACACTCTCGGAGGCGGGCGTCGAGGGTGAGGCGGACCCCATGTACGATCAGGCGGTCGCGGTGGTGCTCAAGCACCGACGCGCATCGATCTCCCTGGTCCAGCGACACCTGCGCATCGGCTATAACCGGTCTGCGAGGCTTCTCGAGCAGATGGAAAAAGCGGGCCTGGTCTCGGCCATGGGTACCAATGGCAACCGCGACATCATCGTACCGGCTCGCAACGACGAATGAGGTCCGGTGCCGTACCTGCCAACTCGCCCCACGACGTCATGCCTCATCGTTGGCCTCGGCGGGGCTCGCTGATCGCCAGTTTGGCGTTAGGTTTGTCTGTCGCGCTTGGTGGCTTTTCGTCGCTGTCGGCCCAGGCTTCGGCGAGCGGCGAGGTCCAGTTCGAACAGTTCGTGGCCGGGACGAGCAGTGCGCAGGGCCAGTTTCGTCAGGAGATCCGGGAGCGCTACGGGCGCTTGATCGAGTCGAGTGAAGGCAGCTTCGCCTTTCAGCGACCTGGGCGCTTTCGCTGGGAAATCCGCCAGCCGCACCAGCAGTTGCTGGTTGCCGACGGGGAGTGGTTGTATTTTCACGACCCCGATCTGGCTCAGGTGACGCAGCGTCGTCTTGATCAGGCGCTTGCAGCGACCCCGGCCGCCGTCCTGTTCGGCGGTACGGCGCTCTCGACGGATTTCGAGATCCGCGATCTGGGTGAGTCCTCAGGCCTGAGTTGGTTCGAGGCGGTACCCCGATCCGCCGATGCCGGTATTGAGCGAATGCGAATCGGCATGAACCAGGGGCTGCCGGAGTTAATGGATGTCATCGACGCATTTGGGCGCGTCTCACGTTTCAGTTTCTTTGCCGTGCGTCGCAATCCTGCGCTTGATTCGGCCTTGTTCCGTTTCGTTGCGCCTGTGGGCAGCGACGTGATTCGCCAGTGATGTCGGCGACCGCTCCTAGCTTGGCCCTCACCGAGGCCCGTCAGTCGAGATTGATCGGCGTGGTCGCGACGGTGCACGGCGTGTCGCACTTTTACCATCTGATCCTTGCCACCATGTTCCCGTGGTTGCGCGAGGCTTTTGGCTTCAGCTACGCCGAATTGGGCCTCTTGATGACCCTGTTCTTCGTGGTCTCCGGGATCGGACAAGCCTCGTCTGGGTTTCTGGTCGATCGGATCGGCGCGCGTCCTGTCCTGGTCGCGTCGCTGCTCACCTTTGCCTTGGCATGTCTGGTGTTGGCGACGGCCTCGAGCTATGCCCAACTGGTGGCGGGCGCCCTGCTTGCCGGCTTGGGCAATTCCACCTTTCACCCCGTGGATTACTCCATCCTCAACGCGCGGATCCGCAACGAGCGGCTGCCCCGGGCGTACGCCCTGCATGGCGTGTTTGGCAGCCTGGGCTGGGCCCTCGCTCCGTTGTTGCTCACGACAGTGGCGGGGATCGCCGATTGGCGCATGGCTTTCGTTGCGGCCATGCTTCCTGCGCTATGCGGGTTATGGCTAACGGCCTGGGCTTGGGCTGAGCTCGAGGTCCGGCCCGTTCGCTCGGCGGCCGGGTCGGGTCGTGGCGGGCCGGGCGAGCCGATCGCCTTGGCGGTGCTGCTGCGGATGCCAGCGCTTTGGTTTAGCGCGCTCTACTTCCTGGCGAGCGCGCTCGCCCTGGGCGCGATCCAGAGCTTTGGCACCGAATCGGCTCGTCTGCTCTTTGACATCGAGCCCGCTCATACGGGTTACCTGCTGAGCCTCTTCATGGTCGGGAGTGCGCTCGGTACGCTTGCCGGTGGCTACGCGTTGCGCGATCCCGCGGGTGCTGAACGGTTCGTGACAGGGAGCTTTGCTGCCGCTGCGGCGAGTGCGCTGGTCTGGTCGGTGCCCGCCATGTTCGGGCTTCTGGGCTTCGCAGCGGGTCTTGCAGGGCCCGCCCGTGACATGTTGGTGAAGCGGGCGACGCCAGCGGGTTCCTCCGGTCGGGTCTATGGCCTGGTGTACTCGGCACTCGATGTCGGGATTGCGATTGCCCCGTCGCTTTTTGGCGTTCTGATGGATGCGGGTCTGCCGGTTGGCATCTGGATCGGCGTGGCGACGGCCTATGCTGTGCTGATTGTGTCGGCCAATCTGCTGGGCCGGTCCACACGACACTGACGGTGGTCATGACTCAGCGGCAGTCCGATTTACCGCTTGCCGAGCGCCTACGGCCGCGTTCGCTCGACGAGGTGATTGGACAGCCCCACCTTCTCGGACCGTCCAAGCCGCTGCGGGTTGCGTTTGAGTCAGGCAAGCCCCATTCGATGATCTTTTGGGGGCCACCGGGGGTCGGCAAGACAACGCTGGCCCGCCTGACCGCTGCGGGCTTTGACTGTCGATTCATTGCGATCTCTGCCGTTTTGGGGGGAGTGAAGGAGATCCGCGAAGCGGTCGAAGAAGCCCGCCAGGCGCGGGAGCAGGGTTTGAGAACGATCGTCTTTGTGGACGAGGTTCATCGCTTCAACAAGGCGCAGCAGGATGCATTCCTGCCCCATGTCGAGGGCGGTCTATTTGTCTTCATTGGTGCGACGACTGAGAATCCGTCGTTCGAGGTGAACGCAGCGCTTTTGTCGCGCGCCCGGGTTTACGTTTTGGAGCCGCTCAGTGGGCAGGAACTGGGCCAGTTACTCGATCGTGCGCTCGAGGTCCTCGACAATGGGATCGACTTTGATGGGCCGGCGCGTGCACGGCTGATTGGTTGGGCGGACGGAGATGCCCGACGCTTGCTGAACGCAATCGAGATCGTTGTCGAGGCGGCGTACATGCTGCAGCGACCCCTGGTCGACGGGGCTTTCCTCGAGGAAACCTTATCGCAGAGTTTGCGTCGCTTCGACAAGGGTGGCGATGCGTTCTACGATCAGATCAGCGCCCTCCACAAGTCGGTGCGCGGCTCGGATCCCGACGCGGCGCTCTACTGGCTATGCCGGATGCTCGATGGCGGCGCTGATCCGCGCTATATCGTTCGCCGAGTCATTCGAATGGCCAGCGAGGACATCGGGTTAGCCGATCCCCGAACCTTGACGGCTGCTCTCGATGCTGCGCAGACCTATGAGCGGCTTGGCTCGCCGGAGGGTGAGCTTGCAATCGCCCAGGCTGTTGTGTTCATGGCTTGCGCGGCAAAGTCGAACTCGGTCTACAAGGCCTACAACGCCGCGCGGCGCTTTGTGAGTGAGCACGGTTCAGCTCCGGTGCCCATGCATTTGCGCAACGCGCCCACCAAGCTGATGAAGGAATTGGGCCACTCGAAGGGCTACCGGTATGCCCACGACGAGCCTGGTGGGGTCGCGACCGGCGAGCGCTATTTCCCCGAGGGCTTAGAGGCGCGCTTCTACGAGCCGACCGATCGCGGCCTTG
>CAZAVT010000366.1:0-3635 GCA_964488395.1 uncultured Burkholderiaceae bacterium
ACCTACGCCCACGTCGTGGGGGTGGACATCGTGCGGCACAGTGATGGCACCTACTACGTGCTCGAAGATAACCTGCGCGTGCCCTCCGGGGTCTCCTACATGCTGTCGAACCGGCAGACGATGATGCGTCTGTTCCCCGACCTGTTCCAGCACAACGCCGTGCGGCCGGTCGAGCACTATCCGGCCTTGCTGCTGAGCACGTTGCGAGCGGCCGCTCGGGTGGATGACCCAACGGTGGTGGTGTTGACACCTGGGCGCTACAACAGTGCCTATTTCGAGCACAGTTTTCTCGCCCAGCAAATGGGGGTCGAACTGGTCGAGGGCCAGGACCTGTTCGTACGCGATGGGCAGGTTTTTATGCGAACAACCGCCGGGCCGCAGCAGGTCGATGTCATCTATCGCCGCATCGACGACAGTTTTCTCGATCCGCTGGCGTTTCGCGCCGACTCGATGCTGGGGGTGCCGGGCCTGCTGGCTGCGTACCGACTGGGCCACGTCGTGATCGCCAACGCGATCGGAACCGGAGTGGCCGACGACAAGTCGATCTATCCCTACGTGCCCGAGATGATCCGCTTCTATCTGGGGGAAGAGCCACTGCTCGCGAATGTGCCGACCTGGCAATGCAGCCGTCCAGACGACCTGCGCTATGTCCTCGATCATCTGGCGGAGTTGGTCGTCAAGGAGGTCCATGGGGCGGGCGGCTACGGGATGCTGGTCGGGCCGACCAGCAGTCGTGACGAAGTCGAGCGGTTTCGGCAGGTGTTGCTTGCCAATCCTGGTAATTACATCGCCCAGCCCACCCTGTCATTGTCGTCGTGTCCAACCTTCGTCGAGGAAGGCGTCGCGCCACGGCACATCGATCTGCGGCCCTTCGTGTTGGTAGGCCGAGAGGTTGCGATCGTGCCCGGTGGGTTGACTCGGGTCGCGTTGCGGCGTGGGTCTCTGGTGGTCAACTCCTCACAAGGCGGCGGCACCAAGGACACCTGGGTGCTCGACGCCAACCCCGCTGATGGGGCCGGCTGATGCTATCGCGCGTTGCCGATCACCTCTACTGGATGTCTCGCTATCTCGAGCGTGCCGAGAACATGGCCCGCATCCTTGATGTTGGCCAATCGCTCGCCTTGGTTTCGCGAGGGCGCGACGCGGCGGCTTCGGCCCAGGAACCGCTCGTCATTACGGACACCGTGCTGGCCTTTCGCGAGACCGGTGCGAGCGTTGATCCCGAGCAGGTCGCCCGATTTCTGGCCTGGGACGCGAGCCACCCGTCGAGCATCGTCAACTGTCTGGGTGTGGCCCGTGAAAATGCCCGAGCGGTACGCGGCTCGATTACTGCCGAAATGTGGGAAAACATCAACGACACGTGGCTGCAGTTGCGTGAGCGGCAACTCCGCCGTGCCGGATCGATGCCGGTCGATGCGCCGTTTTTCGACTGGGTACGCGAGCGCAGTCACATGTTTCGCGGCATCACCGACGCAACGATTCGCCAGGATCAGCCCAATCTGTTCATCCGGCTGGGCATCTTCATCGAGCGCGCTGACAACACCGCCCGCATCCTGTCCGTGAAACAAGCCGACCCGAGCGGCGGCGAGGATGGTCGTGATGCGATTGGCGACTATTACAGCTTGAGTTCGGTCTTGCGTTCGGTCAGTGCCTTCGAAGCCTATCGCGATACCTATCGGGATGCGATCGATTCGCGGCGAGTCGCCGAATTGCTGATTTTCGACCCGCGGTTGCCGCGTTCACTGCGCTACTGTGTGGACCAGGTGCACGCAGTCCTGCACGAATTACCCGAGCGTTCCGGGCGGCTCGCCCGCAGGCTTGCTGCCATCCTGCGCTCCCGACTGGCCTATGGGGTGATTGATGAGGTGCATGATTACGGGCTTGCTGCCTGGCTCGAGCGTTTTCTGCGTGATAACGTTCGACTCGGAGAGGCCCTGCATGCGGCTTATCTCGAGTTGAAGTAGCCTTAGCCTGTCATGCGTCTCGCCGTTCGTCACGAAACCATCTATCGCTACGCGGAAAAGGTCACCCGCAGCACCCAGTACATCCGACTCACGCCCTATGCTGGGGCGCGGCAGCGGGTGATCGACTGGAAAGTCGAACTGCCCGGTCCGTCGGTGTCGATGCGTGATGCGTTCGACAATGAGACGCATCTGCTCACCCTGGACACGCCGCACCAGATGATTCGTCTGGTGGCCCAGGGCCGGGTCGAAGTCGACGAACTCGACGATGGTGAGCCCGCCGGCCGGATCAATCCACTGGTGTTCCTGCGCTCGACACGCCTCACCACCCTGGACGAGGCGCTGCGGGGCTTCGTCGAGCCCATGAGACGAGTGGTCGCGCAGCGACCCCTGATCGGCATCACCGATCTCATGGCGGCGGTTGCCGAGCGCATGCCCTACCAATCCGGCAGCACCTCAGTCGGACACAGCGCCGCCGAGTCCTTCGCGCTCGGCGCTGGCGTCTGCCAGGACCACACCCATGTCTTTCTAACCTGCTGCCGGCAGCTCGGCATACCGGCGCGCTACGTGAGCGGTTATGTGTTGGCGAGCGGCGGACCGCAGGTCGCCAGTCACGCTTGGGCCGAGGCCTGGATCGCGCAGCGCTGGGTGAGTTTCGACATCAGCAACGCCCGGCATGCCGGGGGCGGGCACATCAAGCTTGCCATCGGGCTCGACTATCTCGATGCTTGCCCCGTTCGTGGCGTACGCTTGGGCGGTGGCGAGGAAACGCTGAGTGCGCTCGCGTCGGTGGAGACCGTACGACAATGACCTATTGCATCGCGATGGCCCTGGACGAGGGGCTACTCTTTGCGTCTGATTCCCGGACCAACGCAGGCGTCGACCATGTCTCGACCTTCTCGAAGATGGCCGTGTTCGAAAAGCCCGGCGAGCGCGCGATCGTGCTGCTCAACTCCGGCAACCTTGCGACCACGCAGACCGTGGTCAACCGGGTCAGGAAGCAGATTGCCCATGACCCTTCGAGCCTGATGACGGTCGATTCGATGTTCGATGCGGCCGAGTTGGTCGGGGCGCATCTGCGCGACGTCATCCTCAGTCACTCCGGCGCTGGCATGCAGCAAAGCGGCATTGACTTCAGTGCGCTGTTCCTGCTCGGTGGGCAAATCGGTGATGAGCCGCCGCGCCTTTTTTTGCTATATCCGCAGGGCAATTTCATCGAAACCTGCATCGATACGCCGTTTTTCCAGATCGGCGAGAGCAAGTACGGCAAGCCGATCATCGACCGGGTCGTCAAGCCCGATACGCCACTTAATCAGGCGCTCAAGTGCGCGCTGGTGTCCTTTGATTCGACGATGCGCAGCAACCTGTCGGTTGGCTTGCCGATCGACATCGCTCTGATCCGGCGCGACGCCCGCGCGGTATCCTTTCGCCACCGGGTCGACAGCGATGACCAGTACTTTGCCGCGATCCGAACGGGTTGGAGCCAGGGTCTGCGCAAGGTGTTCAACGAATTGCCAGCGCCCGACTGGTTGAAACTCTGACCTGAGTCCGCGGCCTGCACAGTCGCGGCCGCCGCCTTCTCAGTTCGACTGCGCGAGCATTTCCCGAGCGTGCTTGCGGGTCGTGGCAGTGATCTCGATGCCGCCCAGCATCCGGGCGATCTCCTCGACGCGG
>CAZAVT010000367.1:0-3602 GCA_964488395.1 uncultured Burkholderiaceae bacterium
ATTTACGGCACCGGCAAGCCTGGAGCTCAGGTTGAGCTGACGCTGCCCGATGGTACGCCGATCCTGGACTCGAACGGTCAGCCGCTGACGGCCGCGGTTGATGCCAATGGCAACTGGAGTGCTACGCCGGGCACGCCACTTCCCGATGGCACCGTCATCAAGGCTCGTGACCTGGCAAGTGGCCTGTCCAGCACAGAGGCCGTCGACGCGACCCCGCCGTCGGTTCCGACCATCGACCTGACCGCCGCCAGCGACACCGGGGCCAGCAGCACCGACAACCTCACAAGGGACACGACGCCCACGCTGGCGGGAACCGGTACGCCGGGCAGCATCATCCAGATTTACGACGGTGCCACTCTCGTGGGGGCTGCCACGGTTGGCGCGGACGGCCGCTGGTCGAGCACCTTGCCGGCCACGAGCCCCGGGGTTCACAACTACAGCGCCACGGCAACGGATGCGGCTGGTAATACAAGCGCCGCTTGTGCACCGCTCCCAGTAACCATCGACACCTCCGCCCCGGCGGCGCCCGCTGCGGTCCTCGACCCGACAAGCGACAGCGGCGTGCCGCTCGATCGCGTGACCGCTGACGCCACTCCGACCATCAGCGGATCGGGCGCGACACCCGGTGACACGATTAAGCTCAAGCGGGCCGATGGCACCGTTCTCGGAACGGCCGTGGTTGATAGCAATGGCAAGTGGAGCATCACGCCGACAGCCGAACAGCCCGAAGGGCTGAACAATTTCAAGGTCACGGCGACCGATCCGGCGGGCAACGAGAGTGCGCCCACCACCGTGCCGGTGACGATCGACACCACTGCGCCAGCGGCGCCTGCGGCTGTGCTCGACCCGACGAGCGACAGTGGGACCCCGCTCGATAACGTCACCTCGGACACGACGCCGACGATCAGCGGTTCGGGGGCCACGCCCGGGGACACCATCACGCTCAAGACAGCCTCCGGTACGACACTGGGTACGGCAGTGGTGGCTCCAAACGGCAGCTGGAGCATCACGCCCCCGCCCAGCGCGCCACAACCCGAAGGGCTCAACAACTTCAAGGTGACCGCAACAGACCCCGCGGGCAATGTGAGTGCCGCGACCACGGTACCTGTCACCATCGATACGGTTCCGCCATCGGCGCCAGGAGCGATACTCAGCGCCGCCAGCGATACAGGCGTGCCCGCTGATGGCATCACCTCAGATAACACCCCCACGATCAGTGGTTCCGGGGCCACGCCGGGCGACACGATCAAGCTCAAGGACGCTAGCGGTACGGTTTTGGGTACTGCCGTGGTTGCACCCGATGGCACGTGGAGCATCACGCCCGCGGTCCAGCCCGATGGGCTCAACAACTTCAAGGTCACCGCAACCGATCCGGGTGGCAATGAGAGCGCGGCGACGACAGTGCCTGTGCGAATCGACACCGCAGCCCTGAATACCGACATCAATCTGGCCCTTCAGATCAGCACGGACGCGAACAATGACGGCTTGATTGGTCCTGCGGAGTTGGGCGTATCAACCACCCTCACCAGTCGGGCCACGTTCAGCAATAGTGGGGGCACCGCAGCGGTTGTCGGTAACAAGATCGTCTTCACGGCGAGCAACGGCGCGACTCCTCTCGCCAGCCAGACTGTCACCTTGACATCGACCGACATCACCAATGGCTATGTCGACGTGGCTTTCCTCGCGCCCGACCCGAGTTTGGGTCTGACGCAGACAGTTCGAGCAAATTTCGTCGACCTCGCCGGCAACCAGGCCAGTGCGCCGGTGGTGAGCGATAGCGCCCAGGTGCTCAAGGACAACACTCGGGCGACGATCGATATCACCGCGATGTCGAGTGACAACGGGGCAAGTCCCTCGGACTTCCTCACGAGCGACAACACCCTCACTTACTCCGGCACGATCACGGGATGGATCCCCCAGTGGGGCGATCGCGTCCTGTTGCAGATGTTCAATTCGTCGAACGTCCAGGTGGGCACCAACGCCTTTGTCACGCCGGCCGCTGATGGTTCCTGGACCTGGAACGACACAGCCACGACACGCGCGGTCGGCAACTACTCCCTCAAGGCAACCATCGTCAGCGCCACCGGCACGACGGCGGTCAATTCAACGGCGCCTGTCGGTGGCACCGGCGGTGGTTACGACCAACAAGACTTGCAGATCGTCGCTGGCCCGACGATCGCCATCACCTCATCGACGAGTTCCATCCAAAATGGCGGAACGGCCACGATCACCTTCGAGCTGAGCGCGGCGAGCAAGGACTTTGATGCGAGTGATGTGGCGGTATCCGGCGGCGTCCTAAGCGCCTTTGCTGGTGCGGCGGGGTTTGGAGACGCGGTCAATGGCTACACCAAGTACACGGCTACCTTCACGTCCAACAGCGCCTCGGCCAACGGTGTCATCAACGTGGCGAGTGACCGCTTCAGCGATGCTACCGGCTATGCCAACGCGGATGGCGCCGAGCCGAACAACACAGCGACGCTGAGCAACATTGTTGGAGCCCTGAATCAAGCTCGTATGGGATGGGAGGTCGGCGTTATTTTCAGCGGTTATTGGAATGATGACATGACGACTGGATTTGGATTTCCAAATCGGGCCGGGGATCTGACCCTTGAACAAACAACGCTCCCGGCAGGTCTCAGCTCGATAACCGTTTATGTGTATAACGGTGGGTCCGTGATGGAGACCATCAACTGGGATGGTCGATACTTCAGAAATGGTGGCGACTACACGACCTCTGGCAACCTCACTGCCAAAGCGTTTTACAACGGTGTTTATTACAATTTCGCCTGGGGACGCAGCGGGTCGACCTGGAATCAGCGCGTGCAGTTCGATTCCACCTCGCCCTTGGTCGTCGACTTGAACGGCGACGGCATCCAGACAGTGGGCCTCGCGCACTCGGTGCTCTTTGATCTCAATGCCAGCGGCAGCCTCCAGAAAACCGCCTGGCTGGATGCTCGGGATGGCTTTCTTGTGCTCGATCACAACCAGAACGGCGTGATCGACAGCGGCCTCGAGATGTTCGGCAACCATACCCGGCTGCCCGATGGGTCGATGGCTGCATCGGGCTGGCAGGCGCTCGCAGCGGTCGACGGCAATGGCGATGGTCGGATCGACTCGGCAGATGCAGTCTTCAGAGACCTGCGGATCTGGGTGGACGCCGATTCGGATGGCCAGACGGATCGGGGCGAGTTGCACGGGCTGCAGGACTTCTCGATTGAGTCCCTGGACGTTGTGCCGACGCCGGGCCAGACCGTGCAAAACGGCAACGTCCTGGATGGCGAGGCCCGGGTCATTCGTACGGACGGGAGCCCCCTCGCGATGTCGGATGTGTGGTTCGAGGTCGAGGTGAATGCTGGTTTGCTCGACCTGACCGGTGCCGCACTTCCTGAGGGCGGTACGCTGGCCAACCATGCGGCCTTGCGTCCTGCCGACGTGCTGAGAGCACCGATCGATTCGCTGGGAGTTCACCGTCTCGAGGTCTTAGGCGACGACAATGACACCCTCGACCTGCTAGTGCAGACGCCTGACGAGGTCGGATCGGCTGCAGTTTGGCTGTTGCAGGGGCGTGTCATCGAGGAGGGTCGGACGTTTGATCTCTATCA
>CAZAVT010000368.1:0-3270 GCA_964488395.1 uncultured Burkholderiaceae bacterium
AATTTGCTTTGGGCTCGTTCAGCACAGAAGCGAGATCATGACAGCTTTTTTTGACCCCGTCAAATCGTCTGATTTTAGTCAGGCTTTTACCGGGGCTCCCGCTTCGGAGCTGCCTTTGCAGCTGGGGTCCGTCGCGGCCTCAACTCAGCATCTAGCAGCAATCTTTGGGCTGTCTTGCGACCGGACCGCCTGCTTAAAACAACCGTCGCTTTGACGACGCTTGCGGCACCCGAGAATGCTCGTGAATCTTGAGTCGAGCCAAAAACTATAGCATGGGCCCTAGAGCTGTGCAACCGGGTGCTGAGTCTCCCAGTCATTCGTGCTTGAAATCGGGCTTGCGTTTCTCGAGGAAGGCCTTCATGCCCTCCTTTTGATCGGCCGTTGAGAAGAGGGAGTGAAAGAGCCTGCGCTCGAGCAACAGCCCCTCTGAAAGCGGCGATTCATAGGCCCGATTGATCGCCTCCTTGATCATCAAGACCGACGGCAAGGACTGCGCCGCGATGACCATGGCGGCCTCGAGCGCCTCCTCGAGCAGTCGGTCTGGCGGCACCACTCGCGACACCAAGCCTGCACGCTCGGCTTCAGTTGCGTCCATCATGCGAGCCGTGAGGCAAAGATCCATCGCCTTTGCTTTGGAAACGGCCCGAGGCAATCGCTGCGTGCCGCCCGCACCTGGGATCACGCCGAGCTTCACCTCAGGTTGGCCGAACTTCGCGGTCTCTGAGGCAATGATGAAGTCGCACATCATGGCCAGCTCGCAACCCCCGCCCAGTGCGTAGCCTGAGACCGCCGCGATCACCGGCTTGCGGATGCGTCGCAGAGTCTCCCAGTTGCGGGTGATGAAGTCGCTCTTGTAGACATCCATGTAGTTCCACTTGCTCATCGCTGCGATGTCCGCGCCTGCCGCAAAGGCCTTTTCGCTCCCCGTGATCACGATCGCGCCGATGCCATCGTCCGTATCGAACGCAAGCAAGGCATCGCCGAGCTCATCCATCAACGCATCGTTGAGCGCATTGAGCATACGTGGGCGGTTCAAGGTGATGAGTCCCACGCGGGCCCGGGTTTCGACGAGAATGTTTTCAAAGGACATGGTGGACTCCAAGGAAATGATTCGACGATTGTGCCAGTGCCAGAGCTTTCGTTCGCACCATCACCCCGGACCTCGGCAATGACAGCCCCGTCCGAGACCCAGCGTCAACGCAGAGATCCCGATATTGTCGGCCTGCTCCTGGCAGGCGGCCAGGGCAGCCGCTTTGAGGCCGCGGGCGGTGGTGACAAGCTGCTCGCGCCATGGCACGGCGAGCCCATCGCTGCGCACGCAGCGCGGCTGCTCGTGGCTGCATGCGACCAAGTCTTGGCAGTCCTTCCTCCCGGCAAGCCCGCACGAGCGAAGGTGCTGGCTCGCGAAGGCTGCAAGTTGGTCGAGCAGGAGTCCGTTCGCGAGGGCATGGGCCGATCAATCGCGATCGGCCTTGCGTCGATCCTCTCGTGCTGGGAGCCGCGAGCGCTGGTCGTGATGCTCGCGGATATGCCCGCTGTCCAGGCCACAACCCTCAGGGCGCTCCTCGACACCTGGCTGGCGCGGCCTGATGCCCCTTGTGTGCTCGCCCGCCACCGGGGCCAACGAGGCCATCCCGTCGTTTTCGGCCGCTCCGCCTTTGAGGGATTGCTCTTGCTCAAGGGCGATCGGGGCGCTGCGCGGCTGGTCGACACACTCGACCCAATCGTCATCGATGTCGAGGATCCTGGGATCCTGCGCGACATCGACACGCCCGCCGACTTGTTGCAACTGGAAGAGCTTCAGCATGGCCCGAAAACTGAGCAGTGACACAGTGCAAGCCACCATCCGCTACCGGATCACACCGATCGATCCACACGCGCATCTCTTTGCTGTGCGACTCGAACTCGATGAAGCGCTTCCCGAGGGGGAATGCTTCGAGCTTCCCGCTTGGATCCCGGGCAGTTACATGGTTCGGGATTTCGCAAGACACATCGTGACGATCCAGGCTGAAAGTGCCGGTCGCCCTGTCACGATCGAAAAGATCGACAAGCATCGCTGGCGAACCGGGCGCTGCGCGGGCGCCCTGGTCCTCCAGTATCAGGTCTATGCCTGGGATTTATCGGTACGTGGAGCACACCTTGATGCGCGGCACGGTTTTTTCAATGGCTGCTGCGTTTTCCTGCGCGTGCTCGGACGAGAACGACAGCCCTGCGCGGTCGAGATCAAGCCCCCGCCGGGACGACTCGGCGCGGCGTGGCGGATCGCCACGACCCTGCCACGCGCCGGTGCCGCACCGGGTCGCTTCGGCCGATATCGAGCCGCAGACTACGACGCGCTGATCGACCACCCAGTGGAAATGGGCCAATTCACGCAGGCACACTTCGAGGCTGCTGGTGCGCACCACGAGATCGCCATCACTGGCGAGCACTGGACCGACTGCGATCGCCTGGCCAACGACCTGCGAAGGATCTGTGCGGCCCAGGCCCGGCTGTTCGAGCCAGAGACCGGCGCGGCACCCTTTGAACGCTACCTGTTTCAGGTGATGGTCACCGGCGATAGTTACGGGGGGCTCGAACATCGAGACAGCACGGCGCTCATCACGCCACGCGATGACTTGCCCTGGGTCGGCATGCAGGGCGTACCCGAGGGCTACCGACGATTCCTCGGGCTTTGCAGTCACGAATATTTTCACGCCTGGCACGTGAAGCGGATCAAGCCTCAGGCGTTTGTGCACTACCGGCTCGAAGCAGAGACCTATACCCGGCTGCTGTGGATATTCGAGGGCTTCACGTCCTACTACGACGACCTGATGCTGGTCCGATCCGGGGTGATCCCGGTCAAGGATTACCTGGCCGCGCTGAGTTCAACGATCACCCAGGTCCTGCGCACGCCTGGGCGAACCCGCCAGAGCGTCGCTGAGTCTAGTTTTGACGCCTGGATCAAGTACTACCGGCAGGACGAAAATTCCCCCAACGCAATCGTGAGCTATTACGCAAAGGGGGCCCTCGTAGCCCTGGCGCTCGACTGCCTGATTCGGGCACGCACCCACGGGGAGCGTAGCCTCGACGATGTCATGCGGTTGATGTGGCAGCGCTACGGACGCGATTTCTACGACGAAGAGGGGCGAATCAGCGCCAATGCGCGCGGCCTGGCCGAAGATGGTTTCGAGCGCCTCGTGCGTGAGGCGACTGGTCTCGCGCTCGGCGCCCCGCTGCGACAGTGGGTCGATGGCACCGCCGAACTGCCCCTCGCACGGCTGCTGACGCCGA
>CAZAVT010000368.1:3280-3592 GCA_964488395.1 uncultured Burkholderiaceae bacterium
TGCGCACGGCCGAAACCGGCGGCAGGACACGCTTCACTCACGTGCTCTGGGGCGGAGCCGCCCACGAGGCCGGGGTGGCTGCCGCAGACGAACTGATTGCGGTCGATGGCCTGCGCGCCGACCTCGCGTCATTCAACCGCCAGGTCGGTCGACTCAAGCCAGGGGACCGCGTCGCCTTGCACCTCTTCAGACGCGACGAGCTGATCGAAACGTCGGTCAGGCTCGGAGAGCCCGTGGCAACCGAGGCGAGCCTCGCCATTCATCGAGCGGACGGCACGGCAAGCCGGCGTCTGCGGGCGGGGTGGCGGCGGG
>CAZAVT010000369.1:0-1761 GCA_964488395.1 uncultured Burkholderiaceae bacterium
GATCGACGAGGTTCAACTCGAGGCCGCGCTCGCGACGCTCCAGTCGGCGCTCTCCGAAAACGATGTGCCGACACTGCGCAACCACCTCTTGAAAATATCCAACGATACGCAGTGGATCTAACCGGATCGGCTCAAGCCCCTGCGATGCCATAGAGACTGCCTCCAGGGTGAAATCGAGACGCGACAGTCGCTTATACGAAATCGCCCTAGGGTTGACGGCGAGCGACAACACAACGTCACGGGGATCGACAATGCAGACAAAAGGCAAGACAGGAGCCATTCGACCGATCTATCACGCGCAAGGCGAAATCCGAGCAACCAGATCAGAATGATGGTTCGGCTAAACTTCTATGTCTTTCTGGAACATAGTGCGCAAAACTACAACTGACGCGAATTATCGACATCGACTAACTGAGTACGCGGAATCGACGCTTGCTAGGACTCTTCAAAAGCGGTTGGGCCTACCGCCACTTCATTGCTTCATCGATCCGGGCAGAGTTCGCCTCCCGCTTTGCTCGCAGTCGATTTGGCGGGCTCTGGATGGTGGCACACCCCCTGGCCCAGTCAGTGATCTATGCGGTGGTGCTCTCGGAGGTGATGGCCGCCAAATTACCCGGCGCCACGGGCGACAAACACGCCTATGCCATCTACCTCATGTCCGGATTGCTGGCCTGGTCGCTGTTTGCAGAGATCGTCAGCCGCTGCTTGACCCTGTTCATCGACAACGGCAACCTCCTTAAGAAAATCGTTTTCCCACGTATCTGTCTGCCGCTGATCACCACGGGGGCGGCGCTAGCGAGCAATCTCATCCTGCTGCTGGCCATGCTCGGGGTATTTCTCGCTCTCGGGCACCGCCCCACCGCAGCCGCTGTCTGGGTGCTGCCGCTCACAGCGATCACCGTGGTACTTGGTTTGGGCGTGGGCCTGCTGCTTGGCATACTCAATGTTTTCCTGAGGGATTTCGGACAGGTGGTTCCAGTGCTGCTGCAACTAGGCTTCTGGCTCACGCCCATCGTCTATCTGCCCAGCACGCTGCCCGAGGCCATCCAGAGCGTGATGGCCTTCAACCCGATGGCCGTGCTGGTCAAGGGCTACCAGGATGGACTGCTCTTCGGCCACGCCCCGCAGGCCGGGCCGCTGCTTATTATCGGCGTGGCGGCGCTTGCCCTGCTCGCGCTGTCGTTGTTCACTTTCCGCCGGGCCGGGCCCGAGATGGTGGATGTGCTCTGATGGCCGGGGTCGCGCCATGAGCCGCGAGGTCATGGCCGTCAGGGGTCTGGGCAAGGCCTATCGCAGCTATCGCTCCGAATGGCAGCGGGTGGCTAGCTGGTTCGGTTTGAAGGCCCGGCCAGCTGCCGAACACTGGGCCCTTCGGGGCGTGTCTTTCGGCGTAAGCGCCGGCGAGGCGGTCGGTATCGTCGGCGCCAACGGCGCCGGCAAGAGCACCCTGCTCAAGCTAATCACTGGCACCCTGCGGCCCACCGAGGGAACCGTGGGGGTCAATGGCCGCATCGCCGCCATCCTCGAACTCGGCATGGGATTCAATCCCGAGTTCACCGCCCGCCAAAATGTGCGGCATGCTGCTGGCCTGATGGGCTTCGAGGCGGCGCGCATCGAACAGACCATGGCCGAGATCGAGGCCTTCGCCGAGGTGGGCGAGCATTTCGACCAGCCGATGCGCACCTTCTCTAGTGGCATGCAGATGCGCGTGGCTTTCGCGGTGGCAACGGCGTTCCGGCCCGACGTGCTGATCGTCGACGA
>CAZAVT010000369.1:1816-3575 GCA_964488395.1 uncultured Burkholderiaceae bacterium
GCACAAGAGCTTCCAGCGGATCCGCCAATTCCGCGAGCAGGGCACCACGTTGCTCATCGTTTCGCACGACCGCTCAGCCGTGCAGTCGCTGTGTAGCCGAGCCATACTACTCGATGCCGGCATCTTGGTGCGCGATGGCGACCCCGAATCGGTGCTCGACTACTACAACGCGTTGATCGCGCCCGGTGCGGTCGAGCAGGTGGCTTACGGGGCCGGCAAATTCAGCACCCGCTCTGGCACGGGCGAATGCACGGTGGAAGACATTGCCTTACTCGATGCCGAGAGCCGTCCCATTGAGATCGTCAATGTGGGCACGCCGGTGGAACTGCGGATTCGGGTTCGGGTGCAGAAGCGCGTCCCGCGGCTGGTATTGGGCTACGTTATCAAGGACCGACTGGGCCAACATATCTACGGCACCAACACGCATCACACCCTGCAGGCCATCGAATCGCCGGCCGCCGGCGCGCTGGTCACCTACCGCTGCCGCTTCCCGATGAACTTCGGCCCGGGCAGCTACTCGGTGGCCACCGCCCTGGTCAGCACCGACACGCACCTGGTCAACAACTACGAGTGGCGGGACCTGGCCCTGATGTTCTCGGTGGCCAATCTCGACAAGCCGGTCTTCGTGGGCTCGGCCTGGGTGCCGCCGGTCATCAGCATCGAGGCGGCATGAGCTTCATCTCCTACGCCCAGAACTACGAGGATGTGATGCTCTACCGCGCCCTGCGAGGAGTGGCGCGGGGCGTCTATGTCGATGTCGGCGCGAACGACCCGATCAACGATTCCGTCACCTTCGCCTTCTACCAGCGTGGCTGGCGCGGTCTGAATATCGAACCTTCTGCGCACTGGCATGCGCGGCTGGAGGCCGAGCGCCCCGAGGACATCAACCTGCAGATCGCGATCAGCGATGTCGAAGGCACCGCTGTGCTGTACGACATCCCGAGAACCGGCATGGGCTCGCTGGTGCCCGAGGTGGCGCAGGGACACCAGGCACGGGGCCTGCCGGTGGAAAGCGCATCGGTGCCCACCCGCACTCTGAGCGCAGTCTGCGAAGCCCATGGGGTCACCGAGATCCACTTCCTGAAGATCGATGCGGAGGGCAGCGAGCTCGACGTCGTACGGGGAGCCGAGGCCGCCGTGCTGCGCGGCTTCGACCTTCGCCGCTGGCGTCCCTGGGTGGTGGTGGTGGAGGCCACCGCGCCCAATTCCACCCAACAAACCCATACCGGCTGGGAAGGCCTGCTCACGGGGCAGGACTACCACTTCGTGTACTTCGACAGCCTGAACCGGTTCTATGTGGCCGCCGAGCACCATACAGCGCTCGCGCCGGCGCTCTCCTTGCCACCCAACCTGTTCGACGGGATCGTGCGCCACGCCGATGCCCAGATCCATCAGCGCGCCGATAACCTCGCCCTGGCGCAGGCGGCGTCGCAACGTGCTCAGGCCCAAACCGAGCGCGAGCTCGCGCACACCCGCCACGCGCTGGCCGCCGAGCGCGACCGCGCGGAGCAGGCCCAGGCCGAGGTGGCGGCTACCCGGGCGCAGCGCGAGGCCCTACAGGGCACGCTGCAGCAAAGCCAGCAGGAGGTAGCCCGGCTGCACGAAGCCCTCGCCGAGAATCGCGCCAGCACGCACTCTCTGCACAATCGCGTGGCCGTACTCGAACATGAGCTGCACCGAATCCTGCAGAGCCTGTCGTGGCGACTGACGGAGCCGCTTCGCCAGGGCAAGCTGCTGGTGAGCCGCCTAGCAGGCAGCG
>CAZAVT010000370.1:0-2273 GCA_964488395.1 uncultured Burkholderiaceae bacterium
GGATCTCGCCGTCGTCCTGATGCTGGGCGGAGATATTCTCGCTCATATACTCCGGCATCAAATGACGGCGGTTGGAGGTCGCGTAGATCAGGACATTGTCAGCGTTGCTCGCGATCGACCCGTCGAGCACCACCTTGAGCGCCTTGTAGCCGGGCTCACCCTCGTCGAAGGACAGGTCATCACAGAACACGATGAAGCGCTCGGGGCGCGCCGCAACCCAGTCGACGATGTCGGGCAGATCGACCAGATCTGCCTTGTCGACCTCGATCAGGCGAAGGCCCTTGCGGGCATAGGCATTGAGGCAGGCCTTGATCAGCGAAGACTTGCCCGTCCCGCGAGAGCCCGTGAGCAGCACGTTGTTCGCCGGCAGCCCCTGGACAAACTGCCGGGTGTTGCGATCGATCAGGCGCTTTTGCTCATCGATGTTGTGCAGATCAGCAAGCGCGATCGAACCCATGCGGGGCACCGGCTGCAGTTCGCCCCGAGTGCCGAGCGCCGACTGCCGACGACGCCAACGAAATGCGATCGCCGCGGACCAGTCGGGTTCGGTGCGCGAAGGCAGGAGCTGCTCGAGTCCACCAATCAGGCGATCGAGACGCTCGAGGATCTGTTCGTCGCGCAAGGCCCTCCGGGGCCCCGCGCTCGCCTCAGGAACGATAGTCGGCGTTGATCGAGACATAGTCATGGGACAGGTCGCAAGTCCAGACAGTGGTGTTGACGCGGCCTCGGCCAAGGACCACCCGAATGGTGATCTCGCTGCCCTTAAGGACGCGCTGGCCGTCCTCTTCCCGATAGGCCGGATGGCGGCCGCCACGAGTGGCGACGTGAACGTCATCGAGATAGAGGTCGAGCGCGTCGACATCGAGGTCCGCGACACCGGCGTAGCCGATTGCCGCCAGGATCCTGCCGAGATTGGGGTCCGAGGCAAAGAAGGCCGTCTTGACGAGCGGGGAGTGGGCAATTGAGTAGGCAATTGCGCTCGCCTCGTCACGATCACGGGCGCCTTCGACCGCGATCGTGATGAACTTGGTCGCACCCTCGCCATCGCGTACCAGCGCCTGCGCAAGCTCGGTTGCAACCGATAGCAGGGCGGCCCGCAGCTCCCGCGCCCCGGGATCAGTGTCCTCGTGGATCGCCAGACGGCCCGCACCGGTCGCGATCAGGACCAGTGAGTCGTTGGTCGATGTGTCGCCATCGACGGTCACACGATTGAAACTGAGGTCGGCGATCTCATGGGTCCAGCGTGCAAGCAGCGCGGGCGCAATCGCCGCATCCGTCGCGATATAGCCGAGCATGGTCGCCATGTTGGGCCGAATCATGCCAGCGCCCTTGGCGATGCCGCTCACCACGGCCTCGGCGGCGGGTGTGGCGGACACCCTCATCGACACCGCCTTGGGCTGGGTATCGGTCGTCATGATCGCTTCGGCCGCATCGAGCCAATCGGACTGACCGAAGGCGGCTGCGGCCGACTCGATCCCGGCACCGAGTCGCTCCATGGGCAGATGCTCAAGGATGACGCCGGTCGAGAACGGCAGCACCTGTTCGGCCCGGACCCCCAGCGAGCGCGCGACCCGGACGCAGCTCTCGCGGGCGTTGGCCAGCCCCTGCTCGCCGGTGCCGGCATTGGCGCAGCCGGTGTTCACCAGGATCGCGCGAACAGCGCCGCCACTCGCCTGGAGGTGCTCACGACAGACCCGTACGGGCGCCGCGCAGAATCGGTTGGTCGTGAAAACGCCAGCCACGCTCGCGCCGGGCGCAAGCCGCAGCAGCAGAAGGTCTCGCCGGCCGGGCTTGCGGATCGCAGCCCGCGCTGTGGCGATTTCCACACCCGGCACCGCGAGCAGACGACTGCGCTCGGGAAGTTTCAGATTGACGGGCATCTCGAACTCCGTAAACCGTGCTCAGGACAACCGACCGTGGCAGGCCTTGAACTTGCGCCCCGACCCGCAGGGACAGGGGTCGTTACGACCGACCTTGCGGCCGAACCGCCGGAAAGGCTGCTGGGCCGAATCGTCGGCCTGCGGCGCTTGCTGCAGCGCGAGCGCGATGGCCTCGGTGTCGCCGCCCTCGGCCGCGGAGGGCGCCGCCTGATTGAAATCGGCGTGACCGTACTGGACCTCGCGGTATGCGGGCTCGGCCGCGCGCTCCTCAGCCGCCTGCGCTGCGCCTGCTGTCTCGATCCGCACGGTCATCAGGATGCGAGTGACATCGCTTCGAATCCGGCCCTGCATGAGCGCAAATAGCTCGAAGGCTTCGCGCTTGTATTCCTGCTT
>CAZAVT010000370.1:2283-3527 GCA_964488395.1 uncultured Burkholderiaceae bacterium
GGGGTTTTTTTGCGCGTAACCGCGCAAATGGATGCCCTGGCGCAGATGATCGAGCGCCGACAGATGCTCACGCCAGTGCTGGTCGATCACCTGCAGCATGACCGAGCGCTCGAAGCCTGCAAATGCCTCGGCACCCACCTGTTCGACCTTGGCCCGATAGTGTTCGTTGGCCGACGCGAGCACCGCGTCGAGCAGCTTCTGCTCATCGGCGTCGACCATCTCTGTGAGGCGGGTGGCGAGCTGCCAGTCGCTCTCGAGCACTTTCTGCAAGCCGGCGAGATCCCACTGCTCCTCGACCGAGTCCTCGGGAACATGCTGCCTGAACAGGTCCGTGAAGACCTGTTCACGAAGGTCCTTGACGCGCTCGGCGAAGTCGGTCGAATCAAGCAGCGCGTTGCGGTCGGCGTAAACCACCTTGCGCTGATCGTTGGCGACGTCGTCATACTCGAGCAGCTGCTTGCGGATATCGAAGTTGCGGGCCTCGACCTTGCGCTGCGCCGATTCGATGGCGCGGGTCACCATCCCAGCCTCGATCGCCTCGCCTTCAGGAAGCTTGAGGCGGTCCATGATCGCCTTCAGGCGATCCCCGGCAAAGATCCGCAACAGGGGATCTTCCATGGAAAGGTAAAACCGGGATGACCCCGGATCACCCTGCCGGCCGGATCGGCCACGGAGCTGATTGTCGATCCGCCGAGACTCGTGGCGCTCGGTCCCGATGATGTGCAACCCGCCAGCGGCGATCACCTGGTCATGCAGCTTTTGCCAGTCTGCAAGCAGCCGCTCCCGTCGGGTCGATCGCTCGTGGTCGTCCAGGGCGGTATCAGCGGCGATCGCATCGAGCTCGCGGTTGATGTTGCCGCCCAGTACGATGTCGGTGCCACGGCCGGCCATGTTGGTCGCGATGGTGATCATGCCGGCACGACCAGCCTGGATCACGATCTCGGCTTCCCGGGCGTGCTGCTTGGCGTTGAGCACCTGGTGAGAGAGCTTCTGCGCCTCGAGCATGGCTGCGAGCAGCTCGGAGTTCTCGATCGAGGTTGTGCCAACCAGGACTGGCTGACCGCGCTGATGACAATCGCGAATGTCGGCGATGATCGCGTTGTATTTTTCCCGTCCGGTGCGAAAGACCTGATCCTGACGATCGTCGCGGATCATCGGGCGGTGGGTTGGGATAACCACCGTCTCGAGCCCGTAGATATCCTGGAACTCGTAGGCTTCGGTATCAGCGGTCCCGGTCATGCCGG
>CAZAVT010000371.1:0-3101 GCA_964488395.1 uncultured Burkholderiaceae bacterium
ATCACTTGTCCGGGCAGGGTCCGACCGAGCACCGTTTCGACGCCGCGCGCTACCTCACAGAGCCGCTCGAGATCGATGCCAGTCTCGTAGCCGCATTCGTGCAGCAGGTAGACAAGATCCTCGGTACAGATATTGCCCGTGGCACCAGGCGCGAAAGGGCAGCCGCCCAGCCCCCCGATCGAGGACTCGAACTCTCGAATACCCAATTGCAGCCCTGTCATGACGCAGGCCAGCCCCACACCTCGAGTGTTGTGAAAGTGCAGAGCAATTCTCAGGTTCGGAAAGCGATCCAGCAGCGCCCTGACCGCGCCTTCAACCACCGGCGGGGTCGCCATGCCCGTGGTGTCGCCCAGCGTCAGTTCATGGATGCCGTGCCGCTGATAGAACTCAGCGATCCGCAGCAAGGCGTCGGGAGGGACTTCCCCTTCGAAGGGGCAGCCAAAGGCAGTCGCGATCGCGCCTCGAACGCCGACCTGAAAGCGCTCGGCGATGGGCAGGAACTCGGCGACGTCCGCGAGAGCGGCGTCGATGGGCTTGTTGAGATTGGCCTGGCAGTGGCTCTCACTGGCTGACACGAAACAGATCATCGCATCGACACCGGCTGCTGCGGCACGTTCGGCCCCGCGGGCATTGGGGACCAGCGCGGTGAGTCGCACGCCAGGACGACGGTGGACTTGCGACATCAGCTGGGCGGCATCAGCCAGTTGCGGGATCGCCCGCGGCGAGACAAAGGACGTGGCCTCGATCGATCGCAGGCCCGCATCGATCAGGCCGTTGACCACGGCGACCTTGGTCTCGGTCGGGATGAAAGCGGATTCGGCTTGAAACCCGTCACGGGTCCCCGATTCGGTGACCAGCACGAAGCGGTTCTTGCGCGGATCGATGGAACTGTCCATGGTCGCTCCTTATGAGGTCATCAGATGACGCCAGCTCGGCGCAGGTCGTCAATCGCGGCGCCATCGTAGCCCAGTTCGAGCAGCACCGCCCGGGTGTCACCGCCAAGCTCCGGTGGTGGGCGGTGGATGCGGCACGGTGCGTCGGTGAACTTGATCGGGAAGCCCAGCACGTCCATCGGGCCATGAACCGGATGCTCGATCCTGAGCCGCATTTGTTGATGACGGACCTGCGGGTCTTCGAACACCTGACCCAGATCCAGCACCCGGCCGCAAGGCACACCCGCTGCATTGAGCACGTCGACCCAGTGCGCGATCGGCCGGGTCTGTGTGACCTGGTTGATCCGCTCGTTGATCGCCGGACGTCGCGCGAATCGATCGGCTGGCGTGCGGAAGTCTGGATGGTCCCGGAGCTCGGGGATACCCAGTGCGTCGAGTAATTTGAAATAGACCGCATCGTTGCTCGGCGCGATCGCGACTTGCCCGTCGCTCGCCTCGAAGAGGCCGTAGGGGGCGACCAGCCCATGGTCGTTGCCGGTGCGCTGCGGCACCTGCCCCGTGGCGAAATGGTTGCTCGCCATAAAGGCGAGCATGCTGATCATGCCATCGGTGAGCGAGGTGCTGAGTTCCTCGCCCAGGCCGGTTCGCCCCCTTCGGACCAGCGCGGCGAGTACCCCCATCGCAGCGTAGGCGCCAGCCACCAGGTCCGAGATCGGCGGCCCGGCTCGCATCGGGGGGCCGCCTTCGGGCCCGGTGACGCTCATGAAGCCACTCATCGCCTGCGCAATGAAGTCGAAAGCGGGGCGTTGCGAGTAGGGCCCGTCGGCACCAAAGCCTGTCACGTGGGCGACCACCAGATCGGGGCGCAGTGCCTTGAGCGCCTCGCGGCCAAAGCCCATGCGATCGAGAACTCCAGGCCGGTAGTTGTCGACCAGGACATCGGCTGTGGCGATCAGACGCTGCAAGGCCTGCCGACCAGCAGGCGAGTGCAGGTCGAGCGTCACCGAACGCTTGTTCCGGTTGAAACTGGCAAAGTAGAGCGAGTACCCGTCGGCGGTCGTGCCCCCCTGGCGACGAATCGGATCGCCGCCATCGGGGTCCTCGATCTTGATGACTTCCGCGCCCATATCGGCGAGGAACATCGAGCAAAAGGGGCCCGACAGGATGCGGGTCAGGTCGACGACCCGGATGCCCTCGAGTTGCAAGGCCGGGCGCTCCGCTACGGACTTAGTCGAGCGTCACGCCCGACTTGCGCACGATCTCGCCCCAGCGCGCGTAGTCGGTCCGAACGAATTCGGCAAACTCCGCCGACGAACCGCCGCCCATTGAGACACCGACCTGGGTGATCTTCCCGACGACCTCCTGATCCTTCAGGACTCGGTTGACCGCTTCGTTGAGCCGGTTCACGATCGCGGCCGGTGTTCCAGCCGGTGCGAAAAGGCCGAGCCAGACATTAACATCGATATTCGAAAGGCCACCTTCGGCCATCGTCTTGACGTCTGGCAGCACGGGCGAGCGCTTTGCGGAGGTGACCGCCACCGCCTGGACTTTCCCTGAGCGGATATGCGGAATCACCGAACCCACCGACAGGATCGCCACATCGACTGATCCACCGATCAGGTCGGTGATCGCCGGCGCCGCGCCCTTGTAGGCCACTTGGGTGAGGGACAGACTGGCGACATCCTTGAGCTGCTCGCCGAACAGGTGCCCCAGGGTGCCGTTGCCCGCTTGCGCCCAAAGCAGGCCCTGCGCGGTCTTGCCCTTCGCGATCATGGTCAAGGGGTCGGTGATATTGCCCCCCGCCCGCGATACGATGACCAGCGGAGCCACCGAAACCGCAGCGATCGGCGCAAAGCTCTTGACCGAGTCGTAGCTGAGATTCTTGTACAGGTAGGGGCCGAGCATCATGTTATCGGACTGGCCCATCACGATCGTGTAGCCGTCGGCGGGTGCTTTGGCAACAGACTCGATGGCGATGTTCCCGCCTGCGCCTGGACGGTTCTCGAGAACGATGTTCCACCCCGTCATTTCGCCCAAACGGGTGCCGACGATCCGCGACACGAAATCAGTGCCGCCGCCCGGCGGAAAGGGAATCACCAGGCGGATCGGTTTACTGGGGAAATCCTGCGCGGCGCAAAGTCCGGCGGTGCTGGCAAGGAGCCCTGCGATCAGGGCACTGAACAAACGGCGCTTCATCGGGACGATTCT
>CAZAVT010000371.1:3111-3518 GCA_964488395.1 uncultured Burkholderiaceae bacterium
GGTCATTCCTCAATACGAATCGCGGCGGCTGGGCAGACCGCAACGGCTTCGCGCACAAAATCATGAAGCTCGGGCGGTGGTTCGGTCTGCAGCAGGATCACGATCCCGTCGCTTTCGCGCTGATCGAATACCTGCGGAGCGACCCAGACGCACTGCCCGGCGCCCACACAACGAGCCTCGTCAACGATCACCTTCACGACCTGCTCCCACGCCTTGAATTGGCTGACGAGCCGAAGTGTAGCCCAAGCGCGGCAGGTGATTTACCAGCGAATCGGCAGGTTGCGGACGCCGTAGATCTGCATGTCGTCCTTGAAGCGGATCGACTCGAAAGGCACTGCGAGCTCAAGTGCGGGCAATTTCGCGAGCAGCGCGCGAAAGAGCGCCTGCAATTCAATCCGCGCGAGCAC
>CAZAVT010000372.1:0-3507 GCA_964488395.1 uncultured Burkholderiaceae bacterium
CGGCAAGCCGGGTGCAGAACAACGTCATCCGTCCGGAGCATCGCGCCGCGGCGGGGCGACTTCGCGAGCTGATGGCCAAGTATGCGGATGTCGAGCTTCTCGTGAAGATCGGCGAATACAAGCGCGGTTCCGATGTGGTGGCCGACGAGGCCATCGACAAGATCGATGCGATCCGCAGTTTCCTCAAGCAGGGCACGCGCGAACGCACCGACCTGCCCACGACCGTTCGCACCCTGTGCGAGCTCACCGGCAAGCCTGTGCCGGACGGACTCTGAGGGGACCCGGGCCATGGCGATGGTCGATGACCTGCTGTTCATCAAGCGCTTTCGCGAGTCCAAGGCAGAGACCGAATTGCAGAAGTCACGCGCAGCGCTGGTCCTCGCCCAAAAGGCCGAGCGTGAGGCTGAGCAGGCGCTCAAGGACTACATCGCCCACGCGATCGCCCAGGAAAAGGCGTGGTACGACGATCTCTGCAGCCGACTCGTCAAGCTGCGAGAGATTGCGACCGTCCAGGAAGACGTTGCCGCCCTCAAGGTCGGTGAGCGAAACCATCGCGATCAGGTGGACGCGCGCCGCAAGGCCCATGTCGAGGCCAATGAGCTCATGGACACATCGTTGCGGCGGATGCGCGAAGCGTCGACCGCTCGCCAGAAATTCGTCGAACTCGCTCGCAATTTCCATTGGCTGGCCGCGCGCGAGCAGGAACGCAAGGAAGAACTCGAGCTCGAGGAGCTCGCGTCGATTCGTCGCGAGCGCGAGGACTGGGAGGCCGTCGATGGCTGACCGTCCTGTAAGCCTCGATCTGCGCACCCCCACGGGTCAGCCGCAAGGGGACCTCACGGGTGGGCTCGCGGGTGGCAACGCCCGGCGGGCCCCCGATCGCGACGCCGTTGCACGGTTCTCGGACAGCCTGCGGGCGGGTGGGTCCGAAGCGGCGCCGCAGGCCCAGACTGCGGGCGGGCCCGCCAGTCCGTTCAGTTTGTTTAGCCGAGTCGGGGTGCCAGGCGGCACGGCCTCCGGTGAAGCTGCCGCACTGACCGGTCGCGAGGCCGCCGCCGATGTCCAGGCCCAGGTCGAGAGCCTCTGGGACCGGTCGATTCAGGATTCGGTGCGCCGACTGATGGTTGCCGAGGATCAGCGCAGCCTGAGGCTCGACATCGACCCGTCGGTCTTTCCGGGTGTGGTGCTCGAAGTCTTTGAGGACGCGGGGGCCTGGGTCGCCCAGTTCAGTTGCACCGACCGTGGCAGCTTCGAACGTCTCGCCGCCTCGGCGCAGGAAATGGCCCCGAGGATGGCCGATGCGCTGGCGCGCGATGCCCTGTGGCGGGTCATCGGCGAGGGAGGCGATGCGCTGGGCCTCGACGAGGTCGAGGCCTTCGCGTCGGCACCCGGTGGAGGATTGCGCTGATGGCCTCGGTCCGCCCTTTGCCTCTTGTGCGTCTGAACGCAACTCATGCGCAGGCCCTGCGTCGCCTGGGTAGTCAGGCCGAGGGCCTTGCGATTCCCGGGCTCTTTGCTGACGCCGACCTGTCGCTCTCCCTTCGGCTGTCACCCCTCGCGCTCTCCGAGCGGGCTTCGGCCGCATCGGCGGGGCTCCTGCGTCTGACCATGGAGTGGGCCGGTGGACGGCTGCTTCTGGACCTGTCGCAGGCCGCGGCTGGCGTCTGGCTGAGGGCGAGCCTTGGCGGCGCAGCTTTTGCCGCGCTGCCCGCCGAATGGCTCGAACCCGTCCTGGGCCACGCGCTCGGCCGCCTGTCGAACGCGATGGAGTCCCTGGGTCGCGGGCCCCTGCAACTGGCTGGCATCGCGCCGGCGCCCGCCGAGGGCTGGATCGATGGATTTCATCCGCTCTGGCTCGAGGCCCGGATCGGTGCCGAGAGCCTGACGGGCGTCCTGCAACTCGACAGCCTGTCGCTCCTCTTGCTCTCTTCGATGATGCCTGCGGCTGGCGCAGCGACGGGCCCGCTTGCCGGTGCACCTGTGCCGGTGCCCCTGCTGCTGTCGATCGGGCAGACCCGTCTGTCGCTTGAGCAGCTGCGCCGGCTGCAGCCGCGCGGCCTCGTCTTCATCGCGGAACCGCATGGCGAAGCCCCGCGTCAATTGCTCCTGCACACGCCCGAACTCAATGGCCGGGCCTGGGCGATGCGGGCTGAGCTGAGCGGAACCAGCCTCAACATTCTCGAGAGGGCACGCCCGATGACCAATCCGTCCGATGCAGCGACCGAAGACCTGTCGGCCTCGCTTGAGCAATTGCCGGTGCGACTGAGCTTCGATCTGGGCGAGCGCATGGTGACGCTTGCCGAGTTGCAGACTCTCGATACCGGCAGCGTGCTGGGGCTCGATCGGCCCCTGAAGGACTTCGTCACGATCCGGGTCAATGGCGTTGCGGCGGGCGAGGGGCAGTTGGTCGAAATGGACGGTCGTCTTGGGGTGATGGTATCTCGTCTTTCGCTGGGCAAACCGGGCTGAACGCCCGCTGCCACGACGAGTCCCACGATGCCTTTCGCCGATTTTGATCCGATCTCACTGGCGCTGGCGCTGGCGCTGCTCGCGCTGGTGCCGACGGTGGTCGTCGTCAGCACCACCTTTCTCAAGATCTCGGTGGTGATGTCCTTGGTCCGCAACGCCCTGGGCATCCAGCAGATTCCGCCAAACCTCGCGCTTTATGGGCTGTCACTGATCCTGAGCATCTACATCATGGCGCCGGTGGGTCAGGAAATCCATCGCCAGTTCGTCAATCAACCGGAGACCACGCGGTCGGTCGATCGCATGATCGTGGCGGTTTCCAAGGGCGCAGAGCCCATGCGCGCGTTCCTGGTTAAGCATAGCGACCGGGAGCAGCGGGGCTTTTTCCTGCAGGCGACGCGTGATCTCTGGGGACCCACGCTGTCGGCCGACGTGAAAGAGGACGACTTCCTGATCCTCGTGCCGTCCTTCATGGTCTCAGAGCTGGTGGCGGCCTTCAAGATCGGTTTTCTGCTGTTCCTGCCGTTCGTGGTGATCGATCTGATTGTCTCCAATATCCTGCTCGCCATGGGCATGATGATGGTGTCGCCGACGATGATCTCCATGCCGCTCAAGTTGTTCCTGTTTGTGATGGTCGATGGCTGGACGCGGCTGATCCAGGGTCTCATTTACACCTACATCTGAGGCCAACGATCACGCCATGGATGCGAGCAATGTCACTGCGCTTCTCACGCAGGCGCTCTATCTGACGCTGCTCCTGTCGATGCCGGCAATCGCAGTCGCAGCGATCGTCGGTACGCTGTTTGCGCTCTTCCAGGCACTTACCCAAATCCAGGAGCAGACGCTGTCGTTTGCCGTCAAGCTGATCGCGGTCTGCATCGTGCTCTATCTGACCGCGAGCTGGATGGGTGGCGAGCTGGTCAATTACACGACCGCGGTCTTCGCCAATTTTTACCGTATCTGATCGCCTGTCCAACGGGAGCAACGGCACTTGTTCGACCTGAGCATCGATGGCATCAAGAAGGACCTGATCCTGCTCGG
>CAZAVT010000373.1:0-3500 GCA_964488395.1 uncultured Burkholderiaceae bacterium
GTGGCAGTGGCGCGTCGCGAAACATTGCGTGGTAGGGGGCCGGCGCGACGTAGGGCCAGTGCGGCTTCACGTAGGACAGGTGCAGGCACCACGGCGTATCGGCATGGCCGCGGATGAAGTCAATCGCCCGGTCACTCAGGTAGGCGGTTTCGGAGAGCGGCTCAGGCACCCGAGCCGGCCAGTGGACGTTGCGCATCGACCAGCCCGACAGCACCCGTCCGTCGTCGGCAACGACGCTGATGGCGTGCTCCCCCCAGGGGTCGGCGCTGTCGATACCGTGCGCTCGCAGGAACGCGCCGTAGCCGCTGCGCTCATCGGGCGGACTATGGCCATCGAAGCGCTCGATCGGGGTGAAGCCCCCTTCGCGAAGGAGTGCGCCGCGCTCGGACTCGATCTCGATGCCCAGCCGATCCAGCATGCCCGTGTCGGGCAGGACATGGGTCTTGCCTGCGAGCGTGGCGGGGATGCCCGCGGCCTTCAGGTAATCGCCCAGGGTGCGCTGCGCGATCGATAGCGGCACTCGGTTCCAGCGTGCACCGTGGCTCGCGACGTAGCGGCCTGTGTAATAGGACATCCGTGATGGGCCGCAGACTGGTCCCTGCACGTAGGCCCGGTCAAAGCGCATCCCGCGCGCGGCGAGCGCATCCAGATTCGGCGTGGGAACGGGCGATCGGCCATAAGCGCCGACGTGGTCCCAACGCAGCTGGTCGGCCATGATGAAGAGGAGCTTTTTGAGGGGGCGCGGCGATGGATCCATCTCAGGTCTCGGCAGGTTTCAGATTGGGCTGACCCGTCTGGTCCAGCAGCCAGTTGCGAAACGCGACCAGCGGTGGGAACTGTTCCTTTTCGGGGGGATGCACCAGACAGTAGCGGTGGCGGCTGGGCTTGGGATCGGCAAAGGGCACGATCAGACTACCCTGGCGGCACTCCTCTTCGATCAGCACCCGGGTCACGAGGCCCACGCCCATGCCGGCAATCACGGCCTGGATCAGGTGGGCCGTGAATTCGAACAGGGTTCCCTGGCGCAATTGGCGCAGCGACAGGCCGCGTTCGGCAAACCAATCCTGCCAGGCCTGAGGCCGTGTCGACACGCCCAGCAGCACATGCCGGTAGAGGTCCTCCGGCTGAGTCAGTGTCGTGCGCTCGAGGAGCGCAGGGCTGGCGATCAGGACCCGATCATCCTCGAGCAGCGGGTGCACGACCAGCCCCGGCCAGGGCCCTTCGCCAGCGGTGATCGCGGCATCCATGCTGCTGCGGCCCACGTCGAAGGCGCCGATCCGAGAGTGGATGTGGACCAGCACACCCGGGTGGCGCTGCTGAAAGTCGCCGAGCCGGGGCAGCAACCATTTCGAGCCGAAGGTCGGCAGGATCGCCAAATGAAGTGAGCCGACGCCCGTTCGAAAGGCGATGGCCTGAGCCGTCGCGTTCCTGATTTGATCGAGCGCGGTCCGGACCTCCCGGGCGTAGGCCGCACCGATCTCGGTCAGGCGAATGCTCCGCCCGGCCCGCAGGAACAGCGCCACCTCGAGCAGCCCCTCCAGGCTCTGAACCTGACGGCTGACGGCACTCTGGGTCAGATGTAGCTCGTGCGCTGCCCGGGTGAAGCTCGAATGCCGGGCTGCGGCCTCGAAGGCTTCGAGCAACGAGATCGAAGGCACGAGCGTACGTCGATTCATGAAAAAAATGAATGGATGAGCTGAATTAAATCCGCTTTGCAAGCACAGACGCGACTTTCATACTTCGATTTATACATCAAAAAAAATTGGGGAGACCGCAGATGACGGTGGCCGCGCAGCTCGGGCCCGGTTCGTTTGGGAAGCTGTCGCCGATGCTCGCCCCGCGCGCCGTCGCAGTGTTCGGCGCCTCCAATCGCGACGGCAATCTGGGCGGCCTTGGCTTGCGCTTCCTGCAACAGTTCGCCTATCCCGGGGCCCTTTACCCGATCAACGCCTCGCAGGCCGAGGTGGCCGGGCTGCCCTCCATCCCCGATCTTTCGGCGGCTCCCGGTCCGGTCGATCTGGCCATCATCGCACTACCGGCGCCCGCGGTGGCCGATGCGATCCGTGCCTGTGGGCGGCAGGGCGTGCCGGCCGCGATCGTCTGGTCGGCGGGCTTTGCCGAAGCAGGGCCCGAGGGTGCGGAGCGGCAGTCCGAACTTGTCAGGGTCAGCCGAGAGGCCGGCGTGATGCTCTGCGGGCCCAACAGCGTGGGCATTATCAATACCTCGATCGGTCTGACCGCCACGTTCAGCAATCTGTTCCACGGCCAGAGCGTCCTCCTGCCTGGTTCGGTCTCGATCGTGAGTCAGAGCGGCGGTGTCAGCGTGAACGTGCTGCAGCGTGCGCGTCTGGCCGGATATGGCATGCGGGTCACGGTCAGCGTTGGCAACGAGGCCGGTCTCACGCTCGCTGACTTCATGCAGGCGCTCGCCGTGGATCCCGGGACCCGGATTCTCGCGGCTTATGCGGAGGGTCTGGCCGATCCGGAGGGCTTTGTCGAGGCGCTGCGTCTGGCACGTGAGCGGGAGAAGCCCGTCGTCATCCTCAAGGGAGGGGCGAGCGAGGCCAGTGGCCGCGCGGCACTGGCCCACACCGGGCGCTTGGCCGGAAGCGACCGGACGTTCGATGCGCTGCTCCAGGAGTTCGCGGCGATCCGGGTCCGCTCCACGGAGGAAATGATCGATGTCTGTGGGCAACTCGCCGCCTTGGCCCCGGGGGTCCTGCCCCGCAGCGATCGGGTGCTGATTTCGACCTTCGGCGGTGGGGTCGGCGTGATTTCCACTGACCAATGCGTGGCCGCTGGGCTGACGGTGCCGACTTTTCCCCAGGAGCGGCGGGACCGCCTTGCTCCCTGTCTGTCACCGCTCAGTTCCTGCGCCAATCCGGTCGACATGACCCCTGGCGTCATGACCGATCCGAAGCTGCGGGCCCGTCTGCCGGAGGCGTTTGCGACCATGGCCGATGAGCCCGACTGTGGCGCATGGCTCTTCATGTCCTCTGGATTTGGCAGTCTCGCGCCGCAACTGGTCGACATGCTGTGCGCAGCCCGTGATCGGACGTCCAAGCCGATTTTGGTGACGTGGCAGTCAATGCCCGAAGGCATTGCCGAGTTGCTGGCCGAGCGTGGCTTCTATGTGTTTCAGGATTCAGTGCGGGCTGTGCGGGTGCTCGAGCATTTGGTCCGACTGGCCCGTGCGCTGGCCGAGCCGGCCCGGGGTGCCCTTGGTTCGGAGATCTCGACGAGCGCGCCGCCGGCCGCGGTCTCCTGGCCGGTGCCAACGGAGCGGACGGCGCTGCCCTGGGTACTGTCGGAGCCCCAGGTGGCTGCGCTCCTCGCCGAGGCGGGGCTGCCCGTCGCGCCGGGTCGCTTCGTGCCCCGGGGGCAGGACCCCGGTCCGTGGGCGGAGTCGCTCGGTTTCCCGGTGGTGCTGAAGGGCATCTCGGATCGCGTCACTCATCGGCATGCGGCGGGGCTCGTAGCACTGCAGCTGGCTTCGATCG
>CAZAVT010000374.1:0-1422 GCA_964488395.1 uncultured Burkholderiaceae bacterium
TGTCGGTCCTGGAAGAGCGGACCGGGGCGGGGTCGGGCTGCGCATCAGCGCTGCAGCGCGGCAATCGCCGCGTCGAGCGCACCAGCGCCTCGCGGCACCTGAAGCGCCGCGAGCGTTGCCTCGACGCCAGCGAGGCAGCCCAGAATCGTCGCCTCATTCTGGTCGCCCAGGTGACCGATGCGAAACGCCCGACCGTTCATCGGCCCCAGCCCACCCGCAAGCGCGACCTGAAAGCGCTCCCGGGCGATCTGGCGCAGCGCGATTGCGTCAACCTCAGCGCCAGTCGCAACGGTCGTCACGGAACTCGAGCGCGCCGATGGGACGCGGCAAAAGAAGTCGAGCGCGCCGCCTTGACGCCAGCGCTCGACCGCGGCGTGCACCGCTGCGGCAAGGCGGGCATGACGCTGATGGACCTGCGCCAGGCCCTCAGACTCAAGCAGGCCCAGCGCAGCCCTCAAGCCGAGCAGCAGCTGCAAGGGTGGCGTGCCGCAGAACTTTTGATAATTGAGCGCGCCATCGCGGCGCCGCCAGTCCCAGTAGTGGCGGGGACGGACGTTGCGCGCGCCGACCTCGCGAGCCCGGCGTGAGGCGACAGCAAATCCCAAGCCAGCAGGCATCATCAGGCCTTTCTGCGAGGCTCCCATGGCGACATCAACGCCGCTGTCCCGCATCGAAAACGGAGCGGCGGCGAGCGATGCCACCACATCGACCACCAGGAGGGCCGGATGGCCTGTGGCATCGATGGCCCGCCGGATCGCCGCCAGGTCACTGGTGACGCTGCTCGCGGTGTCGGTGTGGATCACGCACACGGCATCGATACGCCGCGCCTGGTCCTCGCGCAGGGCAGTGGCGACCGCCTCGGGATCGATGGGTAGCCCGGGCGTCCAGGGTGTGCGCAAGGTTTCGATGCCGTGGGCCTCTGCAACCTCGGCCCAGCCATCCGAGAAGTGACCGGTTCCTGGGATCAGGACCTGTTTCCCAGGCGCGATCAGGTTGACCAGGGTGGTCTCCCAGGCGCCGTGGCCGTTGCAGATGAACAGATAGGTACCGGCATCATCTTCGGCCCCGACGAGCGAGCGCAGACCCGTCTCGCAGTCGCCGATCACCGCATCGACCCTGGGGTCCGCCAGGTCTAGCGATTGTTCGTGCATCGCAGCGAGCACGGCCGCCGGGATCGGCGTCGGGCCAGGGGCGTGCAGCAGTCGCACGCCGGGTACGCGGGGCAAGGTCGCAGTCATGGGGTCACGCCAGATCGGTTATCCAGCCGTCAAGGATACTGGATCGCGATCAGCGCTTCGCGTTGACGCTCGCTCGCCGGTCCACCTACAATCAACCCGGTTGCCGCTCGTCCTGCGCAGGCGGCGCGCCCAACAGCAGGGGGCCTCCACCCCTCGCGTCAGTCCCACAAGAGCCCTGACGGGC
>CAZAVT010000374.1:1432-3481 GCA_964488395.1 uncultured Burkholderiaceae bacterium
GAAAGCCCCGGATGTTCGCCTACTCGGTCAGGCGGGTCCTGATGACCATTCCAGTCATGCTGGTCGTAGCGCTATTCGTTTACGGCCTGCTGGATCTCGCCCCTGGCGACCCGGCCGTTTTTCTGGCCGGCGACGATGCGACTGCCGAGGAGATCGAGCGTATCCGTAGCACCCTGGGTCTGGACCAGCCGTTCGTCCAGCGCTTCGGCATCTGGCTGCTACACGTCCTGACCGGCGACCTGGGCACCTCGCTTTTCACCGGCACCGCAGTTAGCGAGACGATCGCCCAGCGAATCCCGCCGACCTTCACGCTCATGCTGATGACCTTGGTCGTGTCCGTCTTGATCGCGATCCCGGTCGGTGCGCTCGCGGCGTGGCACCACAACCGATTCGATGACCGTCTGGTGATGATGGGGGCTGTGTTGAGCTTCTCCCTGCCGACCTTTGTCGTCGGCTACGCGCTGGCCTGGGCCTTCGGCGTGGAGTTACGCTGGCTGCCGGTTCAGGGCTATGTGCCCTACAGTGAGGGGGTATGGGCCTCGATCCGCACCCTCATTCTGCCGACGCTCGCGCTCGCGAGCGTCTACGTGGCGCTGATCACGCGGATCACCCGGGCGACGCTGCTTGAGACCCTGTCGCAGGATTACATCCGGACGGCACGGGCCAAGGGTGTCGACCACCGCAACCTGCTGTTTCGGCATGCGCTGCGCAACGCCGCCGTGCCGATCGTGACCGTGATCGGCAGCGGCGTCGCCCTCCTGATCAGCGGTGCTGTGGTGACTGAGACGGTCTTCTCGATTCCCGGGCTTGGAAGGCTCACGGTCGACGCGATCCTGCGTCGCGATTATCCGATCATCCAGGGGGTGATCCTGTTGTTCAGCTTCTTGTATGTGCTGATCAACCTGATCGTCGATCTCCTCTATCGCGCCTTTGATCCGAGGATCAGTTTCTGATGAGGACGATGCTCAGTCGCAGTCTGCGTTTCGCGCGGCAGCATCCGACAGTGGCGATCGGTGGGATGATCCTGTTGCTTCTGGTGCTGATCGCGGTGTTTGCGCCCTGGCTGGCGAGCCGTGACCCGACCGCGCTCTCGCCGATTCATCGGACCCGTACGCCCAGCGCGCAGTTTTGGTTCGGCACTGATTTGCTGGGTCGCGACGTCTACGCGCGCGTGCTGTACGGCGCGCGGATCTCCCTGGTGGTGGGTTTCTCGGTTGCCGCCCTGTGCCTAATCTTCGGAACGATCATCGGTCTGGTTTCAGGCTTTGTCCGATGGGTCGACGCGATCGTGATGCGGGTGATGGACGGCCTGATGTCGATTCCGACCATCCTGCTCGCGATTGCGCTGATTGCACTGACTCGTGCGTCCCTGGAAAACGTGATCGCAGCGATCACGATTGCCGAATTGCCGAGGGTTGTCCGGCTGGTGCGTGGTGTCACGCTCACCTTACGTGAGCAGCCCTTCGTCGAGGCAGCGGTCGCTGCCGGCGCTTCGCCGCTGCGGGTCATCCTGCGGCACATCTTTCCGAACACGGTCGCAGCGCTCACCGTGCAACTCACCTACATCTGCGGTCTGGCGATCCTGGCTGAAGCGAGTTTGTCCTTCATTGGCGCTGGAGTGCCACCCTCGATCCCCTCCTGGGGCAACATCATGGCCGAGGGTCGAAGCCTCTGGCAGATCAAACCACACATGATCCTGTTTCCGGCGCTCTTTCTTTCCGTGACCATCCTGTCGATCAACATGCTCGGCGATGGTCTGCGCGACTCGATCGATCCTCGCATGGCGAAGCGGATCTGAGTATGGCTGGCCCAGCGCAATCGTCCATCGCCGATCCCCAGCGGGTGGTCGAGCTCGCCGACCTGTCGGTCAATTTTGGCCACGGCGAACGAATGGTCCGAGCCGTTCGGTCAGTCGATCTGCATGTCGATCGCAGCGAGACGCTTGCCGTGGTTGGCGAGTCCGGTTCAGGCAAGTCGGTGACTGCACTGGCTCTCATGAGGCTGGTCGAATTTGGCGGCGGCCGGATTGATCGCGGCGAGATGCGATTT
>CAZAVT010000375.1:0-1349 GCA_964488395.1 uncultured Burkholderiaceae bacterium
TGAGTTTCGCGAGATTGGGTTTGAGTATCGTCGACGAGCAGCACCGATTTGGCGTAGCGCAGCGATTGGCGCTGCGAACCCAGCAGCGCGGACTCGCCCACCAATTGATGATGAGTGCGACGCCGATTCCACGGACGCTGGCGATGAGTTACTACGCGGATCTCGATGTGTCTGTGATCGACCAGTTGCCGCCTGGACGCACGCCCGTGTTGACTCGGCTGGTCTCCGAGGAGCGACGTGCAGAGGTGATCGAGCGGGTCCGACAAGCCGCTCTCGGCGGACGGCAGGCGTACCGGGTATGTCCACTGATCGAGGAGTCCGAGGCGCTCGAGCTGCAGACCGCGATCGAGACTCATGCCGCGCTCAGCGCAGTGTTGGCTCCGGTCGCAGTCGGCCTGGTTCACGGCCGACTCTCACCATCGGATAAACAAGCGGTCATGCAGGACTTCAGCGCGGGCCGCTTGCCGGTGCTGGTGGCGACAACCGTGATCGAAGTCGGGGTTGACGTGCCCAACGCCTCACTGATGGTGATCGAGCATGCCGAGCGCTTCGGACTTGCGCAGCTCCACCAGTTGCGGGGACGGGTTGGTCGTGGCGCGGCGCAGAGTGCCTGCGTCTTGCTGTATCACGGGCCTCTGTCGCTAGCCGCACGGCACCGTCTGAAGGCCATGCGTGACAGCAACGATGGATTCGAGATCGCGAGGCTCGACCTGAAGGTTCGCGGCCCTGGCGAATTCCTGGGGGCGCGCCAATCCGGGCAGGCGTTGCTGCGCTTTGCCGACCTTGATCGCGACGCTGACCGGGTGGAGCAGGCCCGCGACCTGGCCATCAGGATGCTGCGTCACCACCCGGAACAGGCGGCGCAGCACATCGATCGCTGGATGGGAGTGCGCGCCGAGTTTTTGAAGGCTTGACGGTGTTTCCGACGGGGAATCGCCACTTAATGGCGGGTTGCGTTGCTATCATCGTTGTATGACCCTGACGGAACTCAAGTACATCGTGGCGGTCGCGCGTGAGCGGCACTTTGGTCGCGCCGCCGAAGCCTGCTTTGTGAGCCAGCCGACCCTGTCAGTGGCGATCCGCAAACTCGAGGACGAACTCGGCGTACAGATCTTCGAGCGCGCCTCATCCGAAGTCTCGGTCACGCCGGTGGGCGAGCAGATCGTCGAGCAGGCGCAGCGGGTCCTCGAGCAGGCAATGACGATCCGCGAAATTGCCAAGCAGGGCAAGGATCCACTGGCCGGTCCCTTGCGGGTTGGCGTGATCTACACGGTGGGCCCCTACTTGCTACCAGCGCTGGTGCCGCGCATGATCAGCACCGTGCCGCAGATGCCGATGCTGCTGCAGGA
>CAZAVT010000375.1:1359-3447 GCA_964488395.1 uncultured Burkholderiaceae bacterium
GATTGACGCGGCGCTGCTCGCCGACCCCTTCAACGGTCCGGGGCTGATGAGCCAGGCGGTTTATGACGAGCCGTTCATTGTCGCAGTGCCCCATTCGCACGCTTTTGCAGGCCGAAGCACCATTGCCGCCGACGAGCTCAAGCGCGAGACGATGCTGCTTTTGGGTTCCGGGCATTGCTTCCGGGATCACGTGCTGGCCGTCTGCCCTGAACTGTCCCGCTTCTCCCAGGAAAGCGCCGGCATCCAGAAGACCTTCGAGGGCTCGTCGCTTGAGACGATTCGGCACATGGTGGCCTCTGGCGTCGGGATCACGGTGTTGCCCTGGCTGGCAACGCCAGGCCCTGGCAGGGATGGCCTCCTGAGTTACATCCCGCTCGAGTCGCCTCCACCCTCGAGACGGGTGTCGATCGTCTGGCGTAAGAGCTACACCAGGACCGCCGCGATCGCGGCGCTGCGATCGGCAATCCTCACGCTCGCGCTGCCGGGCGTGTCCCTGCTGCCCGACGCGTCCCCAGTCTCGCACTGATTTCGAGCTGAACCGTTTGACGCAGCAGCAGCCGACCCTACACCCACCGACCCTGACCCGTAAAGGCATTCTGCTGGTGGTCGTTGCGGGTCTGATGTTCGCAACCCTCGATGGCCTGATGAAGGTGCTGACCGAGCGTTACTCCCCCCTGATGCTCGGCTGGGCACGGCACTTCTTCCACATGTTGGTGATCCTGCTGATCTTCGGGCCCTCGATCGGGCGCGGTTTGACCCGCACTCGTCGGCCACTGGCCCAGTTTGCCCGCGGTTGCACGCTGGCCTTGTCGGCCATCTTCTTCTTCAACGCCGTGGCCCTGCAACCGCTTGCCGAGATCACCGGTATTTTCAGCATCACCCCAGTGCTGGTCACGGTGGCCGCCGTGCTGGTGCTTGGCGAGAGAGCTCCGCGCGGGACTGGATGGGCGCTTGTGCTCAGTTTCGTGGGTGTGATGTTGATCGTACGCCCTGGCGGTGGACTCTTTGGTCTGGGTGCGGTGCTTGCGCTCCTGGCCGCGCTCAGCAGTACGGCGTTCGCGCTGCTCACCCGGTCGCTGGCTCGCAGCGACGATATGATCGCGACGCTCTTTCTCGGTGCGCTCATCGCCACCTTGTTGCTCTCGTTGCTGCTGCCCTTTGCCTGGCAGAACCCGCAGAGCTGGGCCGATCTTGCGCTGATGGTGTTGATTGGCTGTCTTGGCGCCGGTGGGCACCTGTTGCTACTGCGGGCGTATCGGATCGCGACTGCGACCGCGCTTGCGCCGTTCTCCTATGCGCACACCGCATTCGCCTTGCCCGTCGGCCTCGTTCTATTCGGACATTTTCCCGATCTTTGGTCTTTGATCGGGATTGCCGTGATCGCTGTGACGGGTGTCGCGACGGCACTCCGGCGTCCGCGCTGAGTCGCTTTCAGGACGGCGGCTGGATGCGTTCGCTTCTGGTTCGAGTCCCGAGCTCTGCCTTGAGCCGATTGGCCAGTTCGATCACGCCCATGGCGTAGAAGCTCGACCGGTTGTAGCGGGTGATGACGAAAAAATTCTGTGCGCCGAGAACATAGTCGGACGCTTGCTCGCCGTTCGGGAATTCGATCAGCGCGAGGGGGGTCGTGGGTGGGATCGCGATAGGGCTGCGCACGCCCGCACGTTCGAGTTCGCCAATCCGCAAGCTCGGTTCGAGCCCCGCTTCCAGGAAGGGTGCTAGTGCCGCAAAGCTCTGTATCTCGGCGGGATAGTGGGTGCGCTCGCCCGGTTGCCAGCCATGCGCCGCGAGGAAATTAGCCACACTGCCAACCGCATCGGCCACGTTTCGAGCAAGGTCGATACGACCGTCGCCGTCGAGATCGACGGCATGTCGCCGGATGCTGCCCGGCATGAATTGCGGGATGCCCATGGCGCCAGCAAACGAGCCGTGCGGGCCGAGCACGTTGAGTCGATTCTCACGGGTCCAAAGCAGGAACTGCTCGAGTTCGCCGCGGAAGAACTCGGCCCGCCGGGGGTAATCAAAGGCGAGGGTCGTCAGCGTGTCGAAGACCCTGAAGGTTCCTGTTACCCGGCCATAGTTGGTTTC
>CAZAVT010000376.1:0-299 GCA_964488395.1 uncultured Burkholderiaceae bacterium
GTAGCGGCCCGCCAGCGACAGGTAGGTGGTCAGAGCGGCCCCCTTGTTGCCGCGCTCCTCCTTGTCCACCTGAACGATCAGTTCAGTCCCCTCGGCGATGGCATCCTGGATGCGGGCCTTGGAGACCTCGACACCCGCCTTGAAGTAGGCCTTGGAGATTTCCTTGAAGGGCAGAAAACCGTGCCGCTCTTCGCCGTAATTCACGAAACAGGCCTCGAGGCTCGGCTCGACCCGGGTGACCACCCCTTTGTAGATGTTGCTCTTTCGGGACTCGCGCCCTGCTGTCTCGATATCGATGT
>CAZAVT010000376.1:309-3400 GCA_964488395.1 uncultured Burkholderiaceae bacterium
CGCAGTTCTTCTGCGTGGGTCGCGTTGAAAAGCATCCGCTTCATGAGCGCTCCAGCGCGCGATACTGACGTGGACTCGCGCAACATCCAGCGGCGATGCGGACGGAAGAGAGAAACGAGGGAACAGGGCCGGTTTGAGCGTCGCGCGAATCAGCGGTGCAGGGCGCAAACATCCGACGCCGTGTGCCCGGACGGCCCGGATCGCTGGCGAATCAAATCCACAACCCGCGCCCGATGGACGGTCGCGCTCGGCGGATCAGTTGGATTGGCCATCAATCGGTCTGTTAGGCAAGACAAGGGCGTCCCGGCAAAGTGGCAGGCTGGTCAGTCTGCCGCCTCGAATTCTCAGAAAATTCCGTATCACTCCGCGCCACGCGAACCTGTCTGGTCCACGCGTCGCCGTTGGTGTTCTTCCTGTCAGAGACCAAAGCACCAGCCGTCGACAAATCACCTGGACACAATTGCGCAAAATCGCAATCGGATCGACCGCTGGCACCACGCTGGAAATATCGGACCGTCTTGGGCCTGATGATCGGGGTCGCCGGGGTCGGGCCCGGGCGTCTGGCGTCGGGCAGGAAAGCGTAAACTACGCTGCCTCGGCACTTCTGACCGACAAAGTATAGCAACTTGAATACCTTGCGTCCAAAACCTGAAGTCGCGCCTGCAGGCTCAAGTCAGCCAGCGGTCGCGTTGGTTCCGGTCGACAGCGAATATGACGGGCAACGGCTGGATAACTTCCTGGCCCGGATTTGTCGGGGCGTACCCAGGTCTCACGTCTACCAACTGATCCGCAGCGGTCAAGTTCGGGTCAACGGGCGGCGGGCGTGCGCCGACCAGCGTCTGGCCACGGGCGATCAGATCCGCGTCCCCCCGGTTCGTACCCGGCGGCCGGTCGCTGAGGTCGACGTCAATGACCGGCAAAGGACCGCTTCATCAGGCCCCCGATTTCCGATCATCCATGAAGATGATGATCTGCTGGTGCTCGACAAGCCAGCTGGGATTGCGGTCCATGGTGGCAGCGGTATCAGCCTCGGGGTGATTGAGGCGCTCCGCCGGCAGCGTCCTCAGCAGCGATTCCTCGAATTGGCTCATCGCCTGGATCGCGAGACCAGTGGGGTGTTGGTGGTCGCCTTGCGCCGCACTGCGCTGGCAGGCCTGCAGGCGCAGTTCCGCGAGCGGGTGACGCACAAGACCTACCTGGCGGTGGTTGCCGGTCGCTGGCCATTGCGCACCCGCAGCATCAGCGCACCGCTCGAGCGTATGGCTGCGCCGGATGGCGATCGGCGAGTACGGGTCAGTGCCGATGGGCGAGAGGCGTTGACTCGGGTGACCGGGCTCATTCCTTTCGACCTACCCGACGGCGCGGGCGTGGCGACGATCGTTGCAGCGGTGATCGAAACCGGTCGTACCCACCAGATTCGAGTGCATCTCGCTCATGCGGGCCATCCCGTACTCGGTGACGCGAAGTACGGTGACTATGCGCTCAACAGGGTGGTTCGTACGGGTGGCCTTGACCGCATGTACCTTCATGCCCTCCAGCTCCAGTTCGACCATCCGACGAGGGGCGGTCGAGTCCGCTTTCAGGCGCCGGTTCCGTCCGTCTTTCTGCGATTGTTGGCAGACCCTGGGTTGTCTACACGACTGCTCGATCATCCTCTGTTGGCGGGCATGAAACAGGAATCCTCATGTTGAACCGAGCCCCCAGGCTGCTGGTTTTCGATTGGGACGGTACGCTCGTCGATACCACCCGCGCCATTGCCCGGGCGATGCAACGGGCAGCGGCTGACCTCGGTCTGGAGGTGCCGGACGACCGCCGTGCCTCTCATGTGATCGGGCTGGGTCTGAGCGATGCGCTGCGCCTGGCGGTGCCCGGGCTCACCCGACAGCGCTTTCCGGAATATGTCGAGCGCTACCGTCACCACTACCTGGCATCAGGAACCGAGCCGGGCGCTTTTGCCGGTGTCAGCGAGATGCTCTCTGAATTGCAGGCGCTCGACGTGCCATTGGCGGTGGCCACCGGTAAGTCAAGGATCGGTCTGGAGCGTTCGCTCGAGCAGACCGGTTGGCGCGGTCGCTTCGTTGCTACCCGCTGTGCTGATGAAGGAGAGCCCAAGCCCCATCCCTGGATGCTCAATGACCTGTTCGAGGAGCTTGCCGTTGCGCCCGATGAAGCCGTCATGATTGGCGACACCACCCACGATCTGCAAATGGCTGAAGCCGCTGGCTGTCCGGCCGTTGCAGTGAGCTATGGCGCTCATCCACGCGAAACACTCCAGACCTGTTCGCCGTTGGCGCTGGTTGATCATGTCACGGACTTGCGTGCGGTGCTGCTGCGGTATATCCACGCATCTTGATGCCCAAGCGCGATCATCGGAGCCTGCCCTCGTGGTTCGGCAACTCGGTCGGTGAGGGGCTGACACCATGACTGGCGAGGCTCGAAGCGGATGGCGCATCGTCTGTGATTCGACCGACCTGGTGGAGCGCGGAGAGGGCCTGCGTTTTGATTGGGAGGGCGGTCGTGACGGTGGGCGGCCCTTGCCCGCTTTCTTGCTGCGGCACGCAGGACGTGTCGTGGCCTATGTCAATCAGTGTGCTCATGTTCCGGTCGAACTGGACTGGCTACCCGGGCGATTCCTGGACGATACGGGTGATTACTTGATTTGCGCGACCCATGGCGCCATGTACCGCCCGGCTGACGGGCACTGTGTTTCGGGCCCTTGCCGTGGCCGGCGCCTCCAGCCGATCGAGTGCGATGAGGTCGACGGCAAGGTGTGGGTCAACTTGAAGGAACGTCATGACTGAGTCAAGACTGGATGCATCGCCCTCGGAATCGGAGCGCAACCGCCTGCTGGGTGAGGTGTTGCTCGCGGGAATCGAGGAACAGCGCCGGGCGCGCCGCTGGCGGATCTTTTTCCGCCTCGCCTGGCTGGCGATGGGTGCGGTCGCGCTCCTCTTGCTCGCGTTCTGGGGGGCTTTCTCCAAGGGCAACACGGGCGGTGGCAAGCACACCGCATTGGTCGAACTGCGTGGCGTGATCGGGGGCGAAGGCGACGGTTCTGGCCAAGATTGAGGGGCGCAACCCGGCCTATTCG
>CAZAVT010000377.1:0-3380 GCA_964488395.1 uncultured Burkholderiaceae bacterium
ATTCCGTTGTGTTGCAACGCGCAAATCGAATGTGCTTGGGCCTCTATCCGCTAAGCTTCTTGGTTTGAACACAGGCCTTGGAGACCGAACTTGAGCACACGCATTCCTGCCACCCTGATCGCCGGTGACGGCATTGGTCCGGAAATCGTTGCCGCCACCGAGCAGGTGCTCGACACTCTGGGCGCACCTTTCGAATGGGAGCGTTGCAGCGCTGGGCTTGATGCGGTGACCCGATTCGGTGACCCCTTGCCGCAAGCAACCCTCGCGAGCATCCGTCGCACTCGACTGGCGCTGAAGGGACCGCTCGAGACGCCATCGGGCGGAGGCTATCGCAGCATCAACGTTCGTCTGCGCGAGGCATTCAAGCTCTACGCGAATCTGCGACCGGCACGTACCCTGATTCCCGGCGGGCGATACGACCACATCGACCTGGTGGTGGTTCGTGAGAACCTCGAAGGCCTTTACATCGGGCATGAGCACTACGTGCAGATCGGTGATGATCCGCATGCGGTTGCCATGGCCACCGGGGTCAACACCCGTTCGGGTTGCGAGCGCATCCTGCGACACGCCTTCGAGTTTGCGATCCGTGCGGGCCGGCGCAAGGTCACGGTCGTACACAAGGCCAACGTCATGAAGGCGCTCACGGGCATCTTCAAGGAAACAGCTGAGCAGCTCTACGAGCAGCACTACCGGGGACGCTTTGAGTTCGAGACGGTGATTGTCGACGCCTGTGCCATGAAGCTCGTCCTCAACCCCTGGCAGTTCGATGTGCTGGTCACGACCAACTTGTTTGGTGACATCCTGTCCGATCTGGTGGCTGGGCTGATCGGTGGGTTGGGGATGGCTCCTGGTGCCAACATCGGCGAGAACGCGGCGATTTTCGAGGCCGTTCATGGGTCGGCGCCGGATATCGCTGGTCAGGGCAAGGCCAATCCCGTCGCCTTGCTGCTCGCTGCCGGGCTGATGCTCGAGCATGTCGGGCGTAAGGACCTCGCTGACCGTCTCGGCGCGGCGATCGATGACACGCTCAATCGCCGTGGCGTACGCACAGGCGATCTGGGCGGAAGCGCATCGACCTCGCAATTGACAGCGGCGCTGGTCGAGGCGGTGAGGGCCGGTTGAGCCTCACCAGGGGATCGCCTGACCCCGCCAATCGATGAAGTGGGCGTTGGGGCCGGGTGCGAGCCCGTCAAGCGCCCGGAGCAGGCCAGCCGCGCTGTCCTGCGCGTCGGTGAGGTCCTGCCGCGCAGCAACGAAGCGTTCAGAAAGCGCCGAGCGCACGGTGCCGGGCTGCAACGCCGCGATGACCAGATCGGGTCGGCGACGATAAATCTCGATCGCGGCGGTTTGGAGGAGCATGTTGAGCGCAGCTTTCGAGGCACGATAGCTGTACCAACCGCCCAGCCGGTTGTCGCTGATGCTGCCGACCCGTGCCGAGAGCTTGCCGTAGATGCATCGTCCTGGCGCAAGGGCCGGTAACAATTCGCGCAGGATCAGCATGGGTCCGCTGGCATTGATGCGCATCGTGGCCTCCAACTCGGCAGGATCAAACGTCGCCAGGGATTTTTCAGGGCCACGCCGGTTGACGGCCAGTACACCCGTCGCGTCCAGCACGATCGAGTAAGGCCCGCGCGCGGCGACTCGTCGCGCGGCTGCCAGGGTCCGCACCTGATCGGTCAGATCAAAGTCGGGATCACTGGCGCGGGACAGCCGCACCAGCTCAATGCAATCGGGGTCGCGCTCGAGTTGCCCGGCTAGCGCCGCCCCGATCGTGCCGCTCGACCCGATCACCAGGGCTCGGAAGGGAGACCTTATCGTTTTCATGAGGCTTCGCTCGTGGAGGAGGAACAGCCGGAGTCTAATGGGCTTGGTTGCTGCGCACAGGCCCAGCCCTGCTTGACGGACAGGAGCGTCGTATCCGAAAATGCCTGACACATTGTCAGACAAAAAGGGTGCGCATGTCAGCCGTACTGAGTGACTCTTCCACGCGTACGGGTCTGCATTTCCGGCCGTTGACCCCCTATATTGCAGCGGAGGTGAGCGGTATCGACCTGTCGGTGCCGATCAGCGACGCGCAGTACCAGGACCTGCAATTCGCGCTTGGGCACTATGGTGTTTTGGTGTTCCGTGATCAGGATCTTGAGCCCGCGATGCACGTCGATTTCTCGTCTCGTTTCGGCTCGCTGGTGGGTCACTTGGTTCGGCGATTCTCGGTGGAGGGCTTCCCCGAGGTGACCTACATCTCGAATGTCCGTAACGACAAGGGCGAGATGATCGGCGCGGATCGTGCCGGCATGATCTGGCACTCCGACATGTCTTACTTCCCCAGGCCGATGCTGGGATCGCTGCTCTATGGTGTCGAATGTCCACCCGAGGGGGCCAACACCGAGTTTGCGAGCATGTATGCCGCCTACGATGCGCTCCCACAGGCTCTGCGCGAAACCTTGCTGCGATCTCGCGGCGTTCACGACTATCCCTGGCATTACGCGACGTATTTGACTCACCGGCCACCGCTTACTGAGGAAGAAAAAGCCAAGGCCCCACCGGTCACCCATCCGGCGATTCGTACCCACCCAGTGACTCGCCGTCGAGCGATCTATCTGAGCGAAGGCCTCACGCGCACGATCGCGGGCTTAGAGGAGGGTGCCGGGCGTCGACTCGTCCTGGAGATCAGCCAATTCGCCACTCAGCCACAGTTCGTCTACAGCCATGCGTGGCGACCTCGCGACCTGGTGTTTTGGGACAATCGCTGCACGATGCATCGGGCAACCGAATTCGACAATCAATACCGTCGCCTCATGCGCCGAACCACGGTCGAGGGCGACGAGCCCTTTCTCGCGTGAATTCTGAAACGGCCCGATCCCTGGATGGAGAAAAGCATGGATAAGTACAAGCGCGCCTTCATCGGCGCTGTGGGTGGCGGCTCGGTGTTGTCTCTTGCGATCGGGCTGACTACTTCGGTAGAGGCGCAGGCTCAGCCGCTGACCTGGCCCACGCAGCCGGTTCGACTGGTGGTCCCCTTTGCCGCCGGCGGAGCCACCGACATCATTGCGCGGCTGGTTGCGGAAAAGCTCGCCGCGCGCCTTGGACAGAGCTTCATCGTTGAAAATCGAGGGGGCGCATCGGGGATCACCGGTACCCAGGCGGTACAGAACGCCAAGGCCGACGGGCACACACTGCTCTTGACCGGCAACGGGCCTCACGCAGTCAACGTCGCCTTATTCGGCAAGCTGCCGTACGATCCTCTGCGTGACTTCGTACAGATCAGTCTGACCGGCGTGCTGCCGCTGGTGCTGAACGCCAATCCCGGTACCCCGGTCAAGAGCCTCGACGAGTTCATTCGCTGGGCACGCAACGATCCCGACCGGGCGACGTACGCC
>CAZAVT010000378.1:0-3373 GCA_964488395.1 uncultured Burkholderiaceae bacterium
CAACATGGGCGTGGTGGCCCGTATCGCCGATACCATCACAGTGCTGCAGCGCGGGCAGATCATCGCCGAAGGCCCCTACGAGACGGTGTCGCGCGATCCCCAGGTCCTCGAGGCCTACATGGGCAGTGCCGACGAAGGCCTGCGAGGCGCACATGGCTGAGACCCGCACCCTGCTCGAATTACGCGATGTTCACGCCTGGTACGGCGAGTCGCACATCCTTCATGGGATTGATCTCGAGGTGCGCGAAGGCGAAGTCGTGACGCTGCTCGGCCGCAATGGCGCAGGCCGTACCACCACGCTCAAGGCAATCCTCGGTCTGGTCGGCCGGCGCAGCGGTTCGATCCGGCTGCAGGGCCAGGAGACAGTCGGCCTGCCGCCGCACCGCATCGCGCGGCTTGGGATCGGCTATTGCCCAGAGGAGCGCGGGATCTTCGCGAGCCTCAGCTGCGAGGAAAACCTGCTGCTGCCGCCCACCGTTGCAGCCGGTGGCATGAGCGTCGATGAGATCTACGCATTGTTTCCCAACCTGAAAGAGCGCCGCGCGAGCCCCGGTACGCGACTATCGGGGGGAGAACAGCAAATGCTTTCAGTGGCACGGATCCTACGCACCGGCGCCAATCTGCTGCTGCTCGACGAGATCTCCGAGGGACTCGCCCCAGTGATCGTGCAAGCGCTGGGCCGTGCGATCCGCATGCTGAGGGACAAGGGTTTCACGACCGTGATGGTCGAGCAGAATTTTCGCTTCGCAGCGCCGCTCGCAGACCGTTTCTATGTGATCGAGCACGGGCGGGTGGCCGAATCGTTCACCGCTGCCGAACTCGAATCGCGCAGCGAGATGCTGAAAACCTACCTGGGCGTCTGAGCCCCTTTCCATCGACCCGTCATACCAGGAGACCCGCGATGAAGACCCGCAAGTTGCTGCAAAACACCCTGCTCGCAGCCGCGCTCGCCGGCACGCTGCCCGCCGCCCAGGCCCAGATTTCGGGCGGGACGATCCGGATCGGCGTACTCACCGACATGTCGAGCCTCTACACCGACATCGGGGGCAAGGGCTCCGAGATTGCCGCGCGGATGGCCGTCGAGGACTTCGGTGCCGCCGCCAAGGGCATGAAGGTCGAGGTGATCTCAGCCGACCACCAGAACAAGCCCGACGTCGGCTCGAGTCTCGCCCGCCAATGGTACGACCGGGATGGTGTCGATGTGATCGTCGACGTGCCGACTTCGAGTGTCGCGCTAGCGGTCAGCCAGGTGACCCGCGATCTTGGCAAGGTGTTCCTGGTATCGGGCGCTGCAACCTCGGACCTGACCGGCAAGGCCTGTTCGCCGAACACGATTCACTGGACGTATGACACCTGGATGCTGGCCAACGGCACCGGCAACGCGATCGTCAAGACGGGTGGTGACAGCTGGTTCTTTCTCACCGCTGACTACGCCTTCGGCCATGCCCTCGAGCGCGATACGGAGGCGGTGGTCAAGGCCAACGGTGGCCGGGTGATCGGCAAGGTCCGACATCCGCTCAACAATCAGGATTTCTCGTCCTTCCTGCTGCAGGCGCAAGCGTCCAAGGCGAAGATCGTGGGCTTGGCCAACGCCGGCGGCGACACCACCAACTCGATCAAGCAGGCGGCCGAATTCGGCATCGTCAAGGGCGGCCAGAACCTCGCGGGCATGCTGGTCTTCCTGACCGATGTGCACTCGCTGGGACTGCCCACCGCGCAGGGTCTGATTTTCACCGAGACCTTTTACTGGGATATGAACGATCAGACCCGCGCCTTTGCCAAGCGCTTTGCGGCCGCCAACCGGGGCATCCATCCGACCATGGTCCATGCAGGCGTCTACTCCTCGGTCATCCACTATCTCAAGGCCATCGAAGCGGCCAAGACCGATGACGGCAACAAGGTCGTCGCGGCGATGAAGGGCATGCCCACTGACGACCCACTGTTCGGCAAGGGATCGATCCGGGCCGATGGTCGCAAGATCCATCCCGCCTACCTGGTCGAGGTGAAGAAGCCCGGCGAGTCCAAGGCGCCCTGGGACTACCATCGGGTGCGGGCGACGATCCCGGCGGATCAGGCCTTCCGTCCGCTGAAGGACGGCGGCTGCCCGCTGGTCCAGTAAACGCCCCCTGAGTTTCACCCCACCGCGAGCTCCGGCATGGAAATCTTCGGCATTCCCTCGCAGGCGCTGTTCGGACAACTGCTGATCGGTCTCATCAACGGTTCGTTCTACGCCCTCCTGTCGCTCGGGCTCGCGGTGATCTTTGGCTTGTTGAACATCATCAATTTCACCCACGGCGCGCAGTACATGATGGGCGCCTTCGGTGCCTGGCTGCTCCTCAACAAGCTTGGCGTTGGTTACTGGTGGGCATTGCTGATCGTACCGCTGGTGGTCGGTGCAACCGGCATGGTGATCGAGCGGCTGATGATCTCGAGGCTCTACAAGCTGGACCATCTCTACGGACTGCTGCTGACCTTTGGGCTCGCACTCATCATCCAGGGCCTATTCCGTAACGAGTTCGGCTCCTCGGGCCTGCCCTACCGCATCCCCCAGCAACTCACGGGCGCCCAAAACCTCGGCTTCATGTTCCTGCCGAACTATCGCGGCTGGGTGATCGTGGCATCGCTCGTGATCTGCCTGGCGACCTGGTTCGTGATCGAGCGGACCCGGCTTGGTGCCTACCTCAGAGCCGCCACCGAAAACCCCCAGCTGGTCCAGGCCTTCGGCGTGAATGTGCCGCGCATGATCACGCTGACCTATGGCTTCGGCGTCGCACTGGCCGCCTTGGCCGGCGTGATGGCCGCTCCCATCTATCAGGTCAACCCGCTGATGGGGGCCGACCTGATCATCGTGGTCTTCGCCGTGGTCGTGATCGGCGGCATGGGCTCGATCATGGGCTCGATCGTGACCGGCTTTGGCCTGGGCATCATCGAAGGCCTGACCAAGGTCTTCTACCCCGAGGCCTCCAACACCGTGATCTTTATCATCATGGCGATCGTGCTGATGTTGAAGCCCGCCGGTCTCTTCGGAACACAGAAATGAGCGCGCCCTCGCCGACTGTTCGCCCCGTCACCGACGCCAGTCGAAGCGCCGCCGAGGATCGTCGCGCGCAGCGCATCGCCTTCGTCATCATGGTGGTCCTGCTCGCCGCCGCGCCGCTGGTGGTTTATCCGGTCTTCATGATGAAGCTGCTTTGCTTCGCGCTCTTTGCCTGCGCATTCAATCTGCTGATCGGCTTTGGCGGGCTGCTGTCGTTCGGACACGCGATGTTCCTCGGCAGCGCGGGCTATGTTTCGGCACACGCGGCCAAGGTCTGGGGACTGAACCCTGAATTCGCGATCCTCGCCGGAACCATCACCGCGGTGGGTATCGCGG
>CAZAVT010000379.1:0-3357 GCA_964488395.1 uncultured Burkholderiaceae bacterium
AATTCGCCCGCTCGCCAGTCGCGCCGTACGAGCTTCAATGACATCTGCCAATCACCCATAGATGGACTCTAAAGCCAAACCGGATAACCTCCGTCCGGGCCCGGCCATGTCAGCCGGGTGCTTGAACCACGCCTACCCTGACCCTATCTGAACTCCCATCGCCCACACCACCCCGCCACGCAAGCTTTCCTGACCATGATCGAAATCCATCAGTCCCAATTCGACGAGGCGGTCATCGCCGTCTCCCGCCACCGGCCGGTTCTGCTCGACTTCTGGGCCCCTTGGTGTGGCCCCTGCCGGGTCCTCGGCCCCGTCCTCGAGCAGGTCGAGACCGAGCTCGCCGGTGCCGTCCAGCTCGTAAAGATCAATTCCGACGACAACCCAGAACTTTCATCGCGCTACCAGGTGCGAAGCATCCCCTTCGTCCTTCTGTTCAAGGATGGCCAACCCGTCGACCAATTCGTTGGGGCTCGCACGGCCGCGCAAGTGAAGGCCTTCCTCAAGCCCCATCTGCCCCAACCCGAGGATCGCTTCCTCAGCCAGGCTCGGGATGCACTCGCGCAAGGCCGACGACCAGAGGCGGCCGAGGCCCTGTCAGCGGCATTGGCAATTAATCCCTCGCACGATTCGGTGCGGCGAGACTATGTCCGTCTACTGCTCGAACTGGACCGAAGGGACGCCGCCCGAGCGGCCTTCGAACCGCTTCGAGCGACCGCTGCGTTCGAGCCCGCCAGCGCGGCACTCGCGTTTCTGATCGACGCGGCTGATCAGGTGGCGGCCGGACCGACGCTGGCCGAGCTCGAGGCGACACTCGCCGGGCCGTCCAGCACGGCTGAACAACGCTTTGCACTCGCGCAGGCCTATGCCTGTCAAGGGCGATGGCAGGAGGCGATGGACCAATTGCTCGAAGTCATCCGGCTCGAACGTCGTTTCCGTGGCGACAGCGCCCGCAAGGCCATGCTATCGATCTTCGAGCTTTGTGGCGATGCAGCTCTCGTAGGCAGCTATCGACGCAAGCTCAGTGCGAGCCTCTACTGATGCGCTGCCTCAGTCGACCCGCCGGAACCACAGGAGCGAGAGCGTGACCGCAAGCAGCAGGAGGGCCGCTGCGCCGGCCGCAAACAAGGCGCTGATTTCGGTATCGCGGCGCTCGAGCGCGAAACGCGAGGACAGCCCCTGATAGACCTTGTGCAGGCCCTCGGCGGTGGCCGCGTGGAAATACTCCGCCTCGGTGATTTTGGCGACCGCCTTTAGGGTTTCCTCGTCGACGCGGACATAGAACGACCATCCCTCGTATCCCGGAATCGTGCCGTTTGGGGTACCGAAGCCGACCGTGTAGACGCGAACGCCCAAGTCGGCCGCGCGCCGCGCGGCAGCGATCGGATCGGGTCCGTGCGTCCGGCGCCCGTCTGAGAGCAGGACGACCGCCCCCCCCGTGTAGGATCCCGGCGCAACCGGCGGTGCAGCAGCCGCTGCGGGCGGGCCGGCTCGGCGAGGCTCGACGGGCTGCGGTGCAGCCTGACCCGACCAACGGCCAAACTCCCGACCATAGACTGCCTGTTCGACGTTGATGCCGGCATCGGGCAGTAAGGTGGCCAGCGCCATCAAGAGGCCACTCCCGGTTGCCGTGGCCCGCTGCAATTGGAACCGGTCGATGGCCGCCAGCAGTTCCTCGCGATTGTCGGTGACCGCCTGGACGACCTGCGCGGTGCCTGCGAAGGTGACAATCGCCACGCGCACATTGGGGGGCAGATCCTTGATGAAGGATCGGGCAGCCGCCTGGGCGGCCTCGATCCGGCTCGGCTCGACATCGGTCGCCAGCATGCTGCGCGAAACATCGATGGCCAACACAAGAGTCATGTAGTCGGCCGGCAGTGTCACCCGCGCCGCCGGCCGCGCGGCCGCGACGATCGCACAGGCCACGGCAGCGAGCAGCAACCCCGCGGGCAGGTGGCGGCGCCAGCGCTGACCTGGGCCGATGGCTTGCCGCACCAGCATCAGGCTGGGGTAGGCAACAGCTGCCCGCCGGCGCCTGCGAAGGATCCACAGGTACACGGCGATCGCGAGCGGCAACAGGAGCAGTGCCCAGAGCAGGTCGGGCCAGACAAACCGCATGGGGGGTTCCCGGGTGGTCGGACAAAATCCTGGGATGACTGTATCACCGACCGAAAGCCGTGATAAGTTGCCGGTCATGAAGCGCGGAGCGTTCTATAGCGGTCGATTGCCGCAGACGGCGGGAGCGGCATCGAACGCGGTGCCGGGACGCGTCCTGCCGGCTCGGGCGAGGCCGCCGGTTGAGGCTGAGGCCCCCGCTGACCCCCGGCCCTCGCCCCAGCGGTTCGCTCGTTTACGCGGACTTGTGGCCCGTTACCGCACTTCCCTTGTGTTTGCGTCCGGTGCGCTGCTCGCGGCGCTGACGCTGCTGCTCGTCGATGCGCATCGTGAGCCGTCGTACCGGCTGACCCAGGACGATATCGACGCGGCAGTCCTCCATACCCTCGAGACTCGCACCCTGCCCTCGCGGGCGACGCGAGCGGCGCTCGCGGTCGCCGGCTCAGTGGTCCGCGTCGAGGCTTTGTCGACCGATCAAAGCGACCCGGAAGGCGGCCTCAAGGAACGGGGGGTCGGGACCGCAGTGGTGTTGATGGAAGATGGCACCATGCTGACCAATCTGCATGTCGTCGCCGGTGCCGAGCAGCTCAAGGTCACCTTTTTTGACGGCACCGAAAGCCCGGCCCGGATTGTCGGCACTCGACCGGCCAACGACCTCGCGATCCTCAAGCCACAGAAAATACCAGACGATCTGGCCCCCGCAACCCTGGGCTCGAGCCGCAGCCTCACGCCTGGTGACGACGTCGTGGTGGTGGGTTTTCCGTTCGGCATCGGCCCCTCGGTGAGCGCCGGGGTGGTCTCTGGCCTCGATCGGCAGTTCCGGTCCAAGGAAGGCCAGTCCAACCTCAAGGGGCTGATTCAGTTCGATGCCGCAGCCAATCCCGGCAACTCCGGCGGACCGCTCGTCAACTCGAGCGGTGAAGTGGTCGGCATCGTGACCGCCATCCTGAATCCGACCGAGGCCCGGACCTTCATCGGCATCGGTTTCGCCGTCACCATCGAGGATGCGGGCGGCGCGCTCGGCATTCCGCCTTTCTGACCCGTCTGAACAGGAGATCCCATGTCGACTCAAGGCGCCGAGGACATCTGGAACCGAGGCCCACTCAGCCACCCAAGGCCCGAGATTGCTTCGCTGATGGAGCGGGTGCTCTACGAGGTCAAGCGGATCGTGGTTGGGCAGGATGCCTTTTTGGAGAGGGTCCTGGTGGCCATGCTCGCGCGAGGCCATCTACTGGTCGAGGGCGT
>CAZAVT010000380.1:0-3345 GCA_964488395.1 uncultured Burkholderiaceae bacterium
TACGTTTCACCCGTCTCGTCTGACAATTGGGGCAACGACCTGCTGGGTGACAACGTGCTCGCAAAGGGCCGCAGTTTCACGGCCAAGCCGCCTGCCAATCAGGGCTGCCGCTACGATGTACTGGTGAAATACGAATCGGGCAAGCAAGAGGAGCGGCGCGATCAGAATTTTTGTGAGCTGATCGAACTGAAGTTCTCCGGCCCCGGGAATTGAGCAGGGGATAAGGCCCGGCCTCACCCCCTTGCTCAGCTCTCGCCCCGGTTCAGCGTCGATCAAATCACTGGGAACGTTGGTAGCGAAGGCAGCCCTGGCAGGGCCGACTGTGAGAGATTCGATGCAAGCCATACGGTTGGGTCAGTTTCGTTGGTTGGCATCGCGGTGAGGTTAAACAGGCCAACGGTGCCGCTTACTTCGTTGGCAACTGCGACCATGGGTTGGCCTGAGGGGCTACTTGCTGCCGGGATCACGATCAGCCCTTCAGGGCCTAGATCGCCCCCTGCATTCAACGCCGGTGTCTTGCTGAAGTCCCTGGTGTTCTCGAAGCTCACAAAAGCAGGGCGATAGGGGTTAGTGACGTCATAGATAGCCACTCCGCTAACCCGCTCGAGACCAATCATGGCCAGCACCTTGTCGCCCACCACGGCGATCGTGACGCCCTCGGGCTCGGGGCCTTTCTCGCCACTCCGACTGTCCAGCGTGTTGTTGGTGTGGCTTGCGTTGAAGTATTGGGGGTGAACCTCGGCAATCAGGCGCTCCAGTTGGTCTCCGCTGTCAAAGACCCTGTTGCCGTACGCGTCCAGGATCGAAAAAGAGCGGGCACCGAAAGCAACCAGCTTGTCGAGGTCGCCGTCACCATCAACGTCGATGCTGTCTTTGAGGATTCGCAGATCACCGTCGAGAGCGCTTGCGCCCGCAGAACCATCCGCAAGAGTACCGATGTTCTTGATCTGGACTGCGTCGACATCCCGCGAGTCCCCCTCGTTGGCGATGATGTAGTAGGTTTTACCGCTTGCCGAGAATGCTGCAGTGCCGTCAGGCATGTAGGCCCCGTAAAGCTTGGTCCGCGTGATGTTGATTGCTGGGATTGGGCCGGAAGAGCCCGTTGTGTCATTGTCCGCATCGATCCGATTGGCGCCGTTGAAGCTGAAGATGCCAAATCCGACCGTTTCGGTGCCGGGTCCTGAGACACCGAAGTCGTTGTCGTTGATCACGGCCAGACTCCCATCAGGCAGCAGCGCCAACCCCTCTGCCTTGTCGTTCGGTGCGTAGCCCAGTGATGGCAGATTGGCGATCCGCTCCTTGTAGACAGGGTTGATCCCTGCATTCAGCAGCTCGTCAACCGTCAATACTTCCAGCGCGCTCTTACCGGATGGCAGTGTTGGCGTCGCTGTTAGAAGGTTGGTGGCACCCTTCAAATCGATCTCGTAAAGCACCTTCTTCGCTTCGAGGGCGGTGGATGAATCACGCTCGAAGACGAAAATCGTGCCGGTTGCGGGATTGAACGCCGCGTCGCCGATCTTGTCGACCGCACCCAGGTTGAGTGCGGGCCGCTCCAGCAGATAGGCAAATTCCGCGACCACGGTACCCTTGCTGACATTGGCCGCCAGAGTTCCGCCTTGCGGCAAGGTCATGCCCGCACTCAGATCTCGGATCGCCATGGCCTCGATTCGCACGAGCGGTCCCGACGTGTCGGCGGTCGTGCCCGCCACAGCGTCCAGTGGGCTTTGAACAAACGCGTAGAGAAAACCCTTGGCCTCGTCGACGGCCAGCGCCTCGAACCCGCGATTGGCCTGGCGCTTGGTCAGGTGGGTCGGCAGGGTTTCCGAGCCGAAGGCGCCAATTGCACTGGCCGGTGATGTGAGGGCACCGGTCCCATTGGGGACAAATCGGGACACCATCACGCCCGCCGCATCGAATTCGTATATCGCAGGGCGGTACTCGTCAACCATCCAGAGGTTACCCGAGGAGGTGCGGTAAATACCTTCCAGGTCTGCGCCCAGCGGGTCATAGGTGAGCGTCTTGTAGCCGAGTGTGACCCCGTTAGCCGTGAAGGTCCCTGTACGGGAGGCGTCGTTAGCGGGGACGATCTGGATCGGCTCCTCGTCAACGTTGGCGATATTCGGGCCCCCGGTGATGGGGGCCTCGCCGTCCGCCCGCTTCAGCAGGAGCGGTGTGCCGACGATCGATATCTGACGAGTCGTTGGGTCGAATTCGAGTGTCGTGACCCGAGCCTGGTAAGACGGAAGCAGGAAGGGCCGCTCCAGCGCTGCATCGGCATCCACGTTGACCGGCTCGCCGTTGGGGCCACGGTCGCTCACGGTGAGGAAGCGCCACTTGCCGTTACTGGTACCCACATAGTGAAGCCCGGAGTAGCCTCCGGACGGGATTGCATTACCAAACGCATCGGTGCCGATCTGGGGTAGCTCCGACCCATTCATCGTGTCGTAGGCGGTCATGACCAAATCGCCCCGATCGTGATTCTTGTAGCCCAGCGGGACGATATCCACGATTCGAGCGCTGGCAGCGCTGAGGTCGAGTACGGCAATTGCGTTGTTTTCCTGAAGGGTAACCATCGCCTGTCGACCGTCGGGCGATACGGCAATGTACTCGGGCTCCAGATCATCCGCAGCGGCGGCTCCTGCGGTGATCCTTACTCCGCGCTCGCGCAGATAGCCTTCCTGCCCGTTATAAGCTGTGAAGTCGAGTTGCTGAACCGTCGCGTTGGCAATTGCGCTTGCCGGGTCGGTACCCAACGTGACGATCGTGATCCCGCCATTGGCAACGATCAAGGGGCCAGCACTGTTAATCGACTCGGCTTCGTTCGCGAGCAAGACCTTTGTGCCGTCGGGCGTGAAGGTCACCATGTCCGGGCCGATCCCCGCGACCAGTGCGCGCCCTCCGGCAGGTGGGGCTGCCGTCGTTGACACCGGGACATCGGCCTTGAACAGAATCACCTTCCCGGCCACTGTGGGACTCGCGTCGGCAAGGGCAACCGCCACCACGCCATTCGCGACTGCGACCGAGTTCACCTGAGGGGTGGTACCTTGGGTGCTTGCGTAGCCCTTGAGGTCGAGCTTGCCTGCAAGGGTCGGATTGGCCGGATCCGACACATTCAGCACCTGGATCTCGGCAGCAATAGCGTTGACCAGAAACATCCGCTTGGTCGGCGCGTCATACGCCACGATCTCTGCCGCTGATTGGTTGTAAGTGCCGACGCTGTAGGTGCCCAGCTTGGTCATCGCTAACTGGGAAGGCTGCAGCACCGATTCGGTTCGCACGCTGAGGTTTTGAATGCGCTCGTCGAGCGCAGCCAATCCGCAGGCACCCACGGCGCGCAACAGATCG
>CAZAVT010000381.1:0-3341 GCA_964488395.1 uncultured Burkholderiaceae bacterium
GGGCGGCGGCTGACGACGCCTTCGCCCAGACAGGCCGATCGCCCCGCCCTGCCACAAGCCCGCACCAGCGACGCGGCCCGCAGCCTGATGGTTATCCTGATCGCACTCGCTGCAATTCTCGCGAGCGGCTGCTCGACCCCGCCGCCCTCGGTCCGCCCCTCGGTCGATCTGCCCGCGGCCTTCCGAGAGTCCAGGCTTTTCGCGCCGGCACGGCCTGGCCAGCGCATCCCCGAGCGCTGGTGGCAGGTGTTCGGCGACCCTACCCTGGATCCCTTGCAAACAGCGCTCGAACAGGGCAATCAGAGCTTGGCTGCGGCCCAGGCTCAGTACCGGATCGCCCTGGCGGCACTCGAAGCGAGCCAGGCGGGCCTTTCCGTTCCCTTGAACTTGAACGCCTCGGCGACTCAGAGCCGAGCCACCAATGCCCAGCAGTCAACGACCAGCCTCAGTCCCTCGCTCAGCACCAGCTGGGAGGTGGATCTGTGGGGCCGCGTGCGGCAAACCGTCTCCGCAGCACAGGCCCAGGCCCAGGCGAGCGCCTTCGACCTCGCTGCGGTGCGACTCTCGTTGCAGGCCACTCTCACGCAGACCTACTTTTCTTTACGCACGGCCGAATTGCAGATCGGCCTCCTCGATAACGCGGTACAAGCCAATCAACGACTGCTACAGCTGACCGAGGATCGTTACCGGGCGGGCGTGGTGTCAGCCGCCGACGTGGCCCAAGCGCAGACGCAGCTCAAGTCCGTGCAAGCCCAGCTCGAGGAAGCGCGCGCCTCTCGCCGCTTGCTCGAGCACGCGCTGGCCACGCTGGTCGGTCGACCGGGAGCCCTGGTGACGGCGGCCGCGCAGCCCGCCTTGCCCGACGCGCCCCCCGTCCCTGAGATCCTGCCTTCGCAGCTGCTCGAGCGCCGGCCTGATGTTGCGGCAGCCGAGCGGCGGGTGGCGGCGGCAAATGCTCGGCTCGGCATCGCCCAGGCCGCGTTCTTTCCGACCATCAATCTGACGGCGAACGTGGGCTTGCGCGCCAGCAACGCCAGCGAGCTGCTGAGTTCTCCGAATCTCTTCTGGTCCTTGGGACCGAGCCTTGCCACCGCCCTGTTCGACGGAGGGCTACGCAAGGCCGGCGTGGACAGTGCACTGGCAAGCGTGGACCAGGCGAGTGCCCAATACCGACAGCTGGTGCTGAGTGTCATCCAAGAGGTCGAGGACAGCCTGGTTCTGGTCAGCGCACTGAGCCGTCAATCGGCGCTACAGGCTGAGAGCCTGGTCGCCGCCCGGCGTGCGCTTGAGCTGGTCCTCGATCAATACCGCGCCGGGACGGTCAGCTTCCTCAATGTCATCACTGCGCAGACGACCGCGTTGGGCATCGAGCGTAGCCTGGTCGACTTACGCAACCGTCAGCTTGCAGCGACCAATCAGCTGCTCAAGCAGCTAGCCGGCGATTGGAACGCCCCCTCGCCGGCCATCACGCCGCCTCTTCGACCCGGTTCGACACAACCGTAGCGCTGGGCGAAAACCGCCGGCAAGGGTCGCGCGTCGAGCGGAGCGAGCCAGAGCCGCAGCAGATGTCTGCGGCGCTCGGGCTCAGGCCAATCCTCGAATGCCATCCGATCATGCAACAGCACGTGGTTATGCACCAGCTGGATGTCGCCCGGTTCGAGAGTCATCAGCAGGTGGAATCGGTCATCGTTGGCGAGTTCATCGAGCAGATCGAGCGCCTCGTTCTGAAGGGCCGACAACCGGGGCGCGCCATCAAAGCGCTGCGCCGAGTCGATATACGGTCGATGATAGATCGCCGACATTCGACCTTCGTGCCAATTGAACACCGGGATCGTGAAATAGGGCGCTTCTCCCGGTGCAACCTCACCACGTCGGTCGGTCGCGATCGGCTCCAACAAACTCGCTGCGAGGTCAGGACGACGACGCCGGATCTCATTCCAGATCGACTGCGACGAGACCAGGGCTGATTCGCCCCCGCGTTGTGCCTGCTGCAGGCACAACAGACCGACCAGATCGCAGGAATCGGTGTGGAAGGACTGCCGCTCGGCGGTCTGGTAGATGCGCACCTTCGGGTCGCTCGACTTGAGCCCCACATCGCGCACATGACCCAGGGCATCGCCTTGCGCGTTTTGCGGCCGTGGTGGCCCCAGATGCGCGCCCAGACCATAGAAGGCCACCGCGCTTAGGGCTCGCCCCCAGCGAGCCACTGGCAACCCGCGCCAAAGCACAAACCCACGCCCCTCGAGAAGTTCCTCTCGTGCTCGGGCGATACGGCCTGCGACGGTGGGCAAAGGGAAGTCCACGGACCTCATCTGCCGCAAGTCGCGCACCTCACCCCAGGTCCGGGCGGCGGATTCGATCTCGTCCAGTTCAGCGGCGCTAAAGGTCTCTACCCAGGACTGGGGGTCACGCCACTGATGAGCCAGCCACGCCGCCCGCGTCGTCAGTTCGGGGGGAAGCCCGGCTGCAGAGGCCGGGGGGCTGGCGTTCTCGGTTGTTGTCGAAGGCTGCATCGGGGACATCGAATCAGGCAAGGTGCTTTCGGAAATGAGCGAGGGTACGCTCCCAGGAGAGCTTCGCGGCCGCCTCGTCGAAACGAGGAGTGGAGTTGTTGTGAAAGCCGTGCTGAGTCCCGGGATAGACAAACGACTCGAATCGTACGCCCGCCTCGGTCTTGGCCTTTTCGAAGGCCTCGCGCATGGAATTGATCCGCGGATCGTTTTCGGCATAGTGAACCAGGAGCGCTGCGCGGATCCGGGCCACCTCGGAAGTCGGCGCAGCGGGTCCGTAATAGGGCACCCCTGCAAGCAGTTCGCTCCCGAGCTCCGCCGCGAGCTGATTGGTCGCTCCGCCGCCCCAGCAAAAGCCCGTCACCCCCAGCTTACCGTTGCACGCCGCGTGTGCCTTGAGCCAACGGGCACCATTGAGCATATCGGCCCGCAGCTTGCCCTGGTCGAGCTTGGCTTGCAGATCACGGCCATCATCATCGTTGCCCGGGTAACCACCCGCCGGGAACAGCCCATCCGGCGCTAGCGCGAGGAAACCTTCGACGGCCAGCCGTCGTGCCACATCCTCGATATAGGGATTGAGACCACGGTTCTCGTGGATCACCAGCACAGCCGGGAACGGGCCCTTGCCAGCGGGCTGAACCAGGTAGCCACGCATCTGGCCGGAGTTGCCACCAGGCGACGGATAATTGACGTAATTGGCTTTGATCCGCGCATCGGTGAACGAAATCGTCTGAGCTTGAACGTAGCGAGGCAGCAGCGCCTGGGCCATCGCGAGGCCTCCGACCGTGACCGCAGCCGCGAGCGACAGGAAGGTGCGCCGGTCGATCCGGC
>CAZAVT010000382.1:0-2999 GCA_964488395.1 uncultured Burkholderiaceae bacterium
TGGCGCAGCGACTGTCGCAATCCGTGCGTTCCACCGACACGGTGGCTCGCCAGGCGACGCCGGCGCGGGTACGTGAGGCAAACAGGGCGAAAGCGCTGAGCAGCGCGATCGAGAGCACCACGATCGCGACCTGCACCCCATTGAGCATCAAGCCGCCCAGGCCAAAGCTTGTCGCAAACCAGGTGTTGTCTTCAAAGGCAAGACCATAGGGCCCAAAGATCAGCCGGAAGCCATCCTCCATTGCCACGAGCAATCCGATCGATGCGACCAGGGCGACGAAGGGAGGGCGACCGAGCAGCGGCTGATAGACCAGGCGGTAGATTAGTGGACCCAATAGGCCTGCACTGAGCGCGCCCGCGAACAACGCGAGCCAGAGGCTGCCGAGATGATTGGCCGTCAGAAGCCCTACGTAGGCACCAAAGGCAAAGACCGTCGCCTGGGCGACATGGAGGACCCGCAAGAGACCATAGACGACCGTGAGCCCCAGTGCCATCAGGGCATAGGTGCAGCCCCACACCAGGCCGACCAGAACCAGTTCGAGATAGAACATCGGCCGGCCGGTAGGCTCAGTCGTTCAGGGGCGCTGCCAGCAGTACTGGATCATCAATCACCGAGTGGTGGCGGAACTTGCCGTCTCGGATCACCTGGATCTGAGCGGCCTTGTAGACCTCTCCGCTGCGGTTGAAGCTGATCCGGCCAGTCGCCGCCTCGAAATCCCGCGTCTCGGAAATCGCGGCGCGGATCTTGGCGCTGTCATCGAAGCCCGCCTTTGACATCGCGTTGGCGAGGACATTGACTGCGGTATGGGTACTGGCCGAAACCATGTCTGCACCCACCTTGAAGCGGGCCTCGTAGTCATCGATGAATCGACGCATCGGCGCGAGCTGGGTATCGCGATCCAGCGACGTCGTCACCAGGACGCCCTCGGCGGCCTTTTTTGCGATGTCAATGAAACTCGAGGTGTCGAAGCCCTCGGTGCCAACGATCGGTGCCGTGATCCCGGCTGCCCTCAATTGGGCGACCAACGGGCCGCCATTGAAGAAATAGCCGGGGATGTAGAGCGCATCGGGCGCATCCCGCTCGCGACGATTCCCCCGAATTGCCGATCGCCCATCCCGAAGTTGTATTCACTCGCGATCGCGATGCCGAACTGGTTGTGCACGCTCTTGAATCCCGCTGACAGCGCCTGCCCGAAGTCGTTGTTGACAGACAGGACGGTGACCTTCCTGAGCTTGAGTGAATCACCGATCAGCTTGGCTGCAGCCTTGCCCTGAACCTCGCCCATAAAGGACGTCCGGAAGACGAAGTTGCCCGCTCGCGTGATATCCGGATGGATCGCGTAGGCCGAGATGTAGGGCACTCCGGCCTTCTGGAATACGCCTGCGGCTGCACGGGTCGGCCCGGAATAGCTGCCCGAGATGACGACCTTGAGGTTGTCGCCGAGGAACTTGTTGGCAAGTGGCACCGCCTGGTCTGGCTTGGCCTGGTCGTCATAGACGACCAGCTCCAGCTTGCGGCCGTTGACGCCGCCGCGGGCGTTGATCTGTTCAACGGCAAGCTCGGCTCCGTTCAGGGCCGACTTGCCGTCGGAGGCAGCAAAGCCGGTCAGTGGCGCATGGAAACCAATGCGCACGGTCTGGGCGCTCGATGCGAGGGCGAAACCAAGCCCGCTTGCGAGTGCTGCAACAGCAAGGACTGTCCTGCGTGTCTGTCGAGTCATCTGCATCTCCTGGGGTTGTTGCGGTCGGGGCGCCTGGCACTGGGTGCGCCGTCAGTTTCGGGCCTTCGGGGCGGCTCTGGCAAGCCTGCGTCCGCCTTCGACCACCAGTTTGCCGTCGGCGATCACGGTATCGACGCTGTTGATGCCGAACCGGTTGATGACCATGCCGTGCTCGGGCACGGACCAGATCACCAGGTCGGCTCGCTTGCCCGGTGAAAGGCTGCCGCGGTCTTCCCCCAGACCAAGCGAGGCCGCGGCGTTGATCGTGGCCATCTGCCAGATCTGCGCGTAGCTCAGCCGGAAGAGGCGGGAGGCGAGCACCATGATCATCGGCATGGACGGCGTCGGGCAGCTGCCAGGGTTGTAGTCGGTCGAGAGTGCGGCGACCAGACCCTGGGCGAGTGCCTCTCGGAGCGCAAGGGGCAGATGCGCCTTGGCTGCGGGCGCCATCGTGCCATCCGCAAAGCGCGGAGTCATTTCGGCCAGGTGGAGGGCGACTCCGGGCAGATAGATGCCCACGCAACCGGCGGCGGCCATCGCCGCGATTGCTTCGGGCGGGCTGTGATCGAGGTGGTCAGCCGAAGCAGCCCCCAGGCGGGCGGCGAGCGCGGCGCCACCCGCGTCACCAAACTGATCGGCGTGCACGCGCAGCCGCATCCCGAGCCCCAGCGCGCGTCTGGCGAGCGCCTCACATTCCAGGGCCGTGAACCCGACCGGATCGCAAAAGACATCGCACCAACGCACCTGGCGTGCCATATCCGGCAACAGCTCGGTCATCATCGCCACATAGTCTGTGCGACGATCGGTCCATCCGTCCGGCAACGCATGAAGCGCGAGGAAGGTCGGCTCGATCTTGACGTCATGTCGAAGCCCGAGCGTGAGCCTCAGCAAGCGCCATTCGTCCTCGGGCAGCAGCCCATAGCCTGTTTTGGCCTCGACCGTCGTCGTACCGTTCTCAAGCATCAGATCAAGGTCGGCCAGCGCCCGGCGCGTGAGCGTCTCGTCGTCGGCTTCCCGGGTCCGGGCTACGGTAAAGCGGATGCCGCCATCGAGTCGGGTGGTCGGCGCGCGCTGTGTCATCTTGAATTCGTGTTCGAGATGTCGCGATCCACCGAATACAAGGTGTGAATGGGGATCGATCAAGCCCGGAGAAATCAGTCGATGGGTACAGTCGATCGTGTGCTGCGCCCGATAGCGGGCGATCAGGTCCACCGTATCACCGACCTCCACGATACGGCCCGCGTCGACAGCGACCGCCGCGTCGCGCAGCACCTCGAGT
>CAZAVT010000382.1:3009-3320 GCA_964488395.1 uncultured Burkholderiaceae bacterium
GGGATCAGCTCGTTGGCATGAACGAGCATCAGATCAATGTTGCGCATTGCCATGGTGTGGAATACTATGCCACCCAATGGCAAAACGGCAACCCCCGATCGATCGAAGTGCGCCTGCCGCGGCAGATCTGCCGACGGCAGTCGGTGAGCGCGTTCCGGTGCGAGCGGTGAGTCGGGCCCTGGATCTGCTGGGGCTGCTCTGTGACACACAGGCCCGGTCGCTCTCGGAGCTGGCGCGGGCGAGCCGACTGCCCGTGAGCACGGCCTTGCGTCTGCTGACCACGCTCGAAGCTGCAGGCTTTGCGCAGCGGG
>CAZAVT010000383.1:0-3219 GCA_964488395.1 uncultured Burkholderiaceae bacterium
CAACCAAGGCGCGGATCGCCACGGCGGCGCTGGTCGAGCTGGGCATGCATCGGGCGGCCTCGCCGGCCCGTCTGGCCGATATCGCCGCATCGCTTCAAGTCTCCCTGTCTCATCTGGAGCATCTGTTCAGCCTCTTGCGCCGTCATGAGCTGGTCGAGGGCTTTCGCGGTCCGGGTGGCGGCTACGTGCTCGCGCGCTCGGCGTGTGACATCAGCGTGGGTGACATCGTTTACTGCGTCGATCAGCTTGATCAGTCCAGCGCAGCTGCCGCGCGTGAAGAAGCTGAGGCGCCTGGGGCTCAGGTTTGGGAGTCGCTTCGTGCCCAGGCGATGGACTACCTGGACACGGTCTCGCTGCAACAGCTGATCGATGATGCTCGGTCGACGAGGCCTGCTCGACTGGCTCGACCTGCGCGTTTCGAACCAGTGCTCGCGACGACCGGCGCTGCAGCTCGAACGGCCAGCGAGATCGGCTAGGCAGGGCTTGCGGCATACTGGGAGCCCCGTGGGTTCGAATCAACGGAGAGCTTCCCCGTGATGCTACTGATTGTCGGTCTGATCCTGTTCCTGGGTACCCATTCGGCCCGTATCCTCGCCGAAGATCAACGCACACGACTGATCGCGAGGATCGGGCCGGGGCCCTGGAAGCTGGTTTATTCCTTGTTGTCCCTCGCGGGGCTCGCATTGGTCGTTTATGGTTATGGCGAGTCACGCGCCACGCCAGTCGTCCTCTGGTCCACGACCGTCGGGGCTCGTCACGCGGCATCGCTCCTGACGCTTGTCGCCTTCGTCCTGCTTGCCGCTGCCTATATACCGCGCAATCGCATCAAGGCTCGCTTGGGTCATCCGATGGTTCTTGCCGTCAAGGCCTGGGCGCTGGCGCATCTTTTGGCCAACGGCAGCCTTGCCGATCTATTGCTCTTCGGGGGCTTTCTCGTGTGGGCCGTGTTCAGTTTCCGCGCCGCACGAACTCGTGACCGGCAAGTCCAAGGCGTCTCCTCCGACCCGTCAGGGGGAACCGCCGCCGCGCCGACGGAGCCTTCGTCCTGGTTGCCCGATGCGCTGACACTCGCCGCAGGCTTGCTCGCCTGGTGGGTCGTGGCGTTTCATGGGCACGCGCGCTGGATCGGGGTAAGCCCGCTCGGATGATCTCCGCCTGCGGCACGTTCAAGCCATCGGGCTGCCTCGGTGAGCAAGGCAGTGGCGCGATCGTCAAAGGGACGCGTCAAGCAGGCGGGGTCGTCAGGTACTGAGGAAGCCTCGACGGATCCACATTGCCCCCACTCAGGATCACCCCCACCCTCAAGCCCCTGAGCTCGACGCATTGCTCGAGCGCTGCCGCGGCCGCCAGACAACCCGTGGGCTCCACGATCAGCTTGAGTTCGGCGGCGAGAAACTGGAGCGTTTTCACGAGTGCAGCGTCACTGACCGTGACCACATCAGCGACCCGAGAGCGGATCACCTCGAAGGTCAGCAGGCCTGGCGCTTGGGTCTGAGCGCCGTCAGCGATGGTCTGTGGCACGGCAATACTCACCCGCTCTCCGCGCGCGAGCGACTGCCGGACGTCGTCACCGGCTTGTGGCTCGACGCCGATCACCCGGCACTGGGGGGCGAGCGATTGAGCAGCGGTGGCGCAGCCCGAGATCAGCCCCCCGCCGCCCACACAGACGAGAAGCAGGTCGAGCGGGCCCGTCTCTTCGATCAATTCGAGCGCAGCGGTCCCTTGTCCAGCCATCACATCGACGTGATCAAAAGGGGGGATCAGGGTCATGCCGCGTTCTTCGGCGAGCCGTCTGCCCAGGGCCTCACGGTCCTCGGTGTACCGGTCATAGAGCACCACCTCGGCGCCATGGCTGCGGGTCGCAGCGAGTTTGACGGGCGGTGCATCCTTGGGCATCACGATCAAGGCGGGGATGCCCAGGAGCTTGGCCGATAGCGCGATCGCCTGAGCGTGGTTACCGGAGGAAAACGTGAGGACCCCTCGGGCGCGTTGCTGCTCATTGAATCGAGTGAGTGCGCTCATCGCGCCCCGAAACTTAAATGAGCCCGTGCGTTGCAGGTTCTCGCACTTGAAGAAGACCGATGCGCCGGTGAGGCGGTTCGCCCGCTCGTTCGAGAGGACTGGCGTGCGGACAATATAAGCACCCATGCGGGCACGCGCCGCGAGCACATCGTCAACAGAGATCGGCAGGGTCATCGGTGAACCTCTGGTCGGACAAGCCATGCGAATGACGACAGAAAGGGGGCTCCTCGCCGGTGGCAGGCCCCAAGCTCAAGGCGACTTGCGTTTGCGCGGGGCCCGGGGCTTGGTCCCAGCCGGCGCCACGGACGCCGACCCTGGCGCGACCGCCTCAGGCGCCTGCGCTTTGCTCAGCGTCTTGGGTCCAGGCTTAGGGGTGCTCCCACCAGGACGAGCCGGACGAGGCGCGAACTCGAATCCGATCCGCCCGCCGGGCTCACGAACCAGGAAGGCCTTGAATTTGCGGCGGGTGCGCGCGGACACAAAGCCATCGAGCAGATCACTGCGGCCGTCAGAGAGGAGCTTTCGCATCTGCGTCGCGCTCACTTCCTGTTGCAGGATCACCTTGCCGGAACGGAAGTCGCAGCTCCGTGCGGGGCCCACTGAGCGCTCGCAGAGGTAGTTCATGGGCTGCTCAAAGACCTGTCCGCCACACTTGGGGCAGGCGCCGAGCGCGGTCTGACCGCTGAAATCGACTTCAGCGGCGAGCGCCTCGTCGTCCTTGCTCTGGCCGAAATCGAATTCGAGCTTGCGGTCTGCGCTCAGCCGCAGCACCGCGGCGAAGGGCCGGCCCATCTTGCTGCGAAACCCCTGCAGGGGTCCAACGGTGCCTTCGCGCAACAGCGCCTCGGCCTCTTCGACCTCGAGCTGGCGCGACCCTGGGGTCTTGCTGATGGAGAAATCACAGGCTGTGCAGGCGTATCGCCGATAGTTTTCCTGGACTTGTCCGCCGCAGCGCGGGCAGGGCGCGCTGAGCGTCGCATAATTTCCTGGAACGGTATCGGCTTGGTAGTTCTTGGCCCGGTCGACCATTTGGCGGGTCATCTCGGCAATCTCACGCATGAACGCTTCGCGGGCGAGGCGGCCCCGCTCCATCTGCGCGAGCTTGTACTCCCATTCGCCGGTCAACTCCGGAGCGGTCAACTCCGCAACCCCCAGTCCGCGCAGCAGCGTGAGGAGCTGAAAGGCCTTGGTGGTCGG
>CAZAVT010000384.1:0-3198 GCA_964488395.1 uncultured Burkholderiaceae bacterium
CCCCAGCGGCGCGAGCAGCGCGGAGAATTCGCGCAGCTTGCCGGCGTTGCCCGAGGCGAGTACAACCTTGGGCAACAGGGCACCGGGTCGAACTTGCGCTGGTGGGCGGGCCACAGGGCGACTCCGGGTCAGGCCATCGCACGCGGCAAGGCCGGGTGCGCGGCTCCGAGTGCACCCTGCTGGCGACTGATCAGTTCGCGGATACCGCGATCGGCGAGCCCGAGCAACTGGTCGAGTTCGCTTCTGGAAAAGGGCGCACCCTCGGCCGTACCCTGGACTTCGACGAAACCGCCACGACCGGTCATCACGACGTTCAGGTCGGCATCGCAACCGGAGTCCTCGCCGTAATCGAGATCGAGCAGGGGCCGGCCACCGACCACCCCGACCGACACTGCAGCCACATGATCGACGATCGGCGAGCGGGCCAGACGGCCGTTCTGGATGAGCCACGCGACCGCATCGCAGGCCGCGACAAAGGCGCCCGTGATGGACGCGCAGCGGGTGCCACCATCGGCCTGGAGCACATCGCAATCCAGGGTCAACGTGCGCTCGCCGAGCGCCGCCAGATCAAAGACTGCACGCAGGCTGCGACCGATCAACCGCTGGATCTCCTGCGTGCGACCGGACTGCTTGCCGCGAGCGGCTTCGCGGTCGCCGCGCGTGTGAGTGGCTCGCGGGAGCATCCCGTACTCCGCCGTGACCCAGCCGCGGCCAGCGCCCTTCAAGAAGGGGGGCACCTTATCCTCGACACTTGCCGTGCAGAGCACGCGGGTCTCGCCGCAGCTGATCAGCACCGAACCCTCGGCGTGCCGAGTGAAGGCTCGCTCGATCCTGACGTCGCGCAGCGTATCCAGCCCGCGGCCGGCCGTTCTGTCAGACATGTCCGAAAGACTCCAATGACGCGCCGAGCCTCTCAGACCCGGGTCGCTGATTTGTCTAGAATGTTGCCGAGATTAGCAGAAGCGACGAGCCTTACTTGAAGCCTCCCACAAGTCCCGGGCGCCCCACTATCCAGAGCATGACGGGCTTTGCGACCGCCAGCCGCGAGGCGGCCGGTACGCAGGTCAGCGTCGAGATTCGTAGCGTCAACTCACGTTTCCTGGATCTGTCGTTCAGGCTGCCTGATGATCTACGTTCGGCCGAATGGCCGTTACGAGAGCTGATCAGCGCGGCGGTCTTGCGCGGCAAGGTCGAGTGCCGGGTCGGAATGCGGGTGGCCGGGGCTGGCGAAGCCCGCATCGACGAACAGGCGATGGCGCGCTCGGCGGCGCTCCTTGCAAAGATCCGTGAGCAATTCCCTCAGGCTGCCGAACCCTCGCTGGGCGAACTGCTGCGTTTACCCGGCGTGATGCTTTCCGAAACCTCGGGGACGGAGAGCGCAGAGCATCGGCTGCCCATCGTCCTCGAATGCGCCCGGGCGGCGCTTGAGGCCTTCATCGCCAGTCGCGGGAGCGAGGGACAACGACTGATCGCGGCGATCAACGAACGTGCCCGGCGCATCGGGGAGATCGTTGGCGAGTTGCAGGCGGTCGGACCGCAGTTGCTCGCGGCGCAGCAAGCGCGGTTGATCGAGCGGCTGCAGGCAGCGGTGCTGGCGGTCGCAGGCGGCAGCGAGAGCGCCGTACCGGTCGACGAGACGATGGCACGGATCCGCCAGGAGGTGACGCTGCACGGCCTTCGCGCCGACATCGCCGAAGAACTCGACCGGCTGCGTAGTCATCTGAGTGCGCTCGCCGAGACCTGCTCTGGGACCGGGCCCATCGGAAAGAAACTCGATTTCCTGCTGCAGGAATTCAACCGCGAAGCCAATACGCTCGCTTCCAAGGGCGCGATGCCCGAGGTCGGAAGGATCGCCGTCGAACTCAAGCTCCTGATCGAGCAGATCCGCGAGCAGGTGCAGAACCTGGAATGAACGAGTCCCCCGGCAACCCCGGCAGTCTGTTCGTGATCGTTGCGCCCTCCGGCGCAGGCAAGACGTCGCTCGTGCGGGCGCTCCTCGAACGCGACCCCAGCATCGGGCTGTCGGTGTCCTACACCACCCGGCCGGCTCGGCACGGCGAGATCGACGGCATCCATTACCACTTCGTCGACCAGGCCGAATTCGATCGGCGACGCGAGGCCGGCGAGTTCCTGGAGTGGGCGCTCGTGCACGGCAACTGCTATGGCACCTCACGCCCCTGGATCGCCGAACGGATCGCCGAGGGTCGCGACCTGATTCTCGAGATCGACTGTCAGGGGGCAGACCAGGTTCGGCGACTGTTTCCCGAGGCGGTCGGCATCTTTATCGCGCCGCCATCGCTCGCCGAGCTCGAACGGCGCCTGCGTGCCCGCGCCCAGGATTCCGACGTTGTCATCGCCGGCCGCCTGAGCGCCGCTCGCAGTGAACTCGCTCAGGCCAATCGCTTCGAATATGTTATTATCAATCAAGACTTTGCGACAGCGCTCGAGCAACTGAACGCGATCGTCCGCGCGTCCCGCCTTCGGTTCGCCCGGCAGGCCGCGAGGCACCCAGGCCTTCTCGAGTCGCTGGGTATCACAGCCCCGTCCGCGACGGGCCCCCTCCCTTCCAATCGGTAGACACCCATGGCCCGCATCACCGTTGAAGATTGCCTGAAGCAGATCCCGAACCGCTTCCAGTTGACGCTTGCCGCCACCTACCGGGCGCGCATGCTCGCGCAGGGGCACACCGCCAAGATCGAGTCCAAGGACAAGCCGACCGTCACCGCGCTGCGAGAAATCGCGCAGGGCAAGGTGGGTATCGAGATGCTGCGCCGCATCCCGACCTGACCCCCCCTTCTCTTGCCGGATGTTCCTGCGCGCCCGCCCTCCAACCGCCAGCATCGGCGGCTGAACGGACGATCGCCGTGAGCACTGCCGGCACCACCCGTTTCTCGCAGTCGCCAGCGCGACGTAGCGCGAGGGCTGGGCGAGACCCACAGGGCCCCCTCGCGGAGCAGGGCCGCCGAATATCTCGGCGAAGAGGACCTGCGTCGCATTCGCGACGCCTACCGATTCAGCGACGACGCCCACCTCGGCCAGTTTCGCTCGAGTGGGGAGCCCTATATCTCTCACCCGATCGCTGTGGCGGAGATCCTTGCTGGCTGGCGACTCGACGCCGATTCACTCATGGCCGCACTGCTCCATGACGTCATCGAAGACAGCGCGATCGCCAAGAACATCCTCGCCGAGCGATTCGGT
>CAZAVT010000385.1:0-582 GCA_964488395.1 uncultured Burkholderiaceae bacterium
TGTGACCAGGCCCTGCGCCATCACATTGGCGCAATAGTTGAGCCCGCGTGCGCTCGCCAGGACGCGCTCGCGCGTGCCAACCGCAACCCTTGGACTGCCGTTGAGGGCAAGAGAGGCTGTGGCAACTGATACCCCACAGCGACGCGCCACATCGGCCAGTGTCGCATGACGCGGCGCTCTTTCGCGCACCCGCTGTCTCCCGAGTTGCAGGCGACGGATCACGACCTACCTCGCTGGTCGCCCTTGCCAGTGAGTGATGGGGGTTGCTGATAATTGAAACGTTTTAACTCAATGTATCGGAGAAGCCGCCGGAGATCAACTGTCGCCTTGAGACGCGGATCAGCCGATGATTCAGCGCCTTGATCGCTCGCTCAACCCGCCAACACGTCTCGTGGGTCAGCGATCCGGCCGGCGAGTGCGCTTGCCGCGACCGTCGCGGGCGATGCAAGGTAAATCGACGCATCACGGTTGCCCATGCGGCCGATGAAATTGCGTGACGACGACGAGATACAGACCTCGTCAGCCGCGAGCACGCCCTGGTGGATACCGGCGCAGGCGCCGCAACCCGGCGTGGTGACCGTG
>CAZAVT010000385.1:592-3189 GCA_964488395.1 uncultured Burkholderiaceae bacterium
GGAACTCCCCCTGATGGAGGAGGTCGGCCCCGATGACCGTGGCACCCGCCTCGATCAAGGTCTGTAGCGCGCCACTTTGCATCGCGCGCAGATAGACCTCTCGCGAGGCGGGAGTGACCACGAGGCGTACCCCGTCGGCGACCCGTCGGCCCGCGAGCACGCGCGCCGCGATCTCGAAATCCTCAAAGCGGCCATTGGTGCAGGTGCCGATGAACGCCTGGTGGATGCGCAGGCCCGCCTGGGCCGAGACCGGATGAACGTTATCGACCTTGCTGGGCGCGGACACCATCGGTTCGATGGCGCCGAGGTCGAAGCGGTGCTCCTGCACGTAGTGCGCGCCAGGGTCTGGTGCCGGCATGTCGCCCAGTTCGATCCCGATCGCGGCAAAGTGGGCCCGGGTCACCTCGTCTCCTGGCACCACGGCAAATTTCGCACCCATCTCCACGCCCATGTTGCACAGGGTCATCCGCTCGGCGATCGATAGGGTCGAGAGCGCCGGGCCGTGGTATTCGACCGAGCCGTATTGCGCGCCGCGCACCGACAACTTCCCGATGATCGACAGCACCAGATCCTTGGCCGAGACGCCCGGCGCGAGCCTGCCTTCGAGCACCACCTTGAGACTCGTCGGCACCTGAAACCAGAGATGCCCATACGCCCACAGCCACGCCATCTCGGCCACACCGATGCCGCAGCCGATCGCGCCAACCGCGCCAACCGTGAGCGTATGGGAGTCGGTGTTGGTCACCATCTCTCCGGGCTTGACCAGCCCGGTCTCGACTGCGATCTGATGCGAGATGCCCGTGCCCACATCGTGCAAGCGCCGGATGCCGAAGCGCTCGCAGAGCTGCCGGCCCAGTCGTTGCACCATCGCATGCTGCGGCGTGTCAGCAGGCGCAAAGTGATCGTAGAACACGGCAATCTTGTCGGGCGCGGCCAACCGATCAATGCCGTGCAGCTTGAAATATCGATCGACCAAACCGATGCCGTCATCAAGACTGAAGGTCCAATCGGGTCCTAGTTCGACGAACTCGCCCGAGCGCACGGTCCGCGCGGCGAGTCTCGACATGATCTTCTCGGCCATCGTCTGCTGAGTCATGCTGCTTCTCCCGTTGTTTGGCGCGATGCCCACAGGCCTCCCGCCGACAGGATCCGAAGCAATTCTGGCGGCAGTGGCTCGAAGGCGACTTCGCCGCGCGGCGTCCAGACCTGCCCGCGGGCGAGGTCGACCTCGACCCGATCAGCTTCGGCAATCAGGTCGACAGCCGAACTGCTGCTGACGACGGCGAGACCATTGTTGATGGCGTTGCGAAAGTAGATGCGCGCAAAAGAACGCGCGATCACCAGCCGGATGCCGCCACCGATCATCGCGGTGACCGCATGTTCGCGCGAGGATCCACAGCCGAAGTTCCAGCCCGCGACGAGCAGCCCACCCTCGATCGCGCGCTGCCGCAAGGATTCACCCAGCGGCTCGAAGAGGTGTCTCGACTGGTCTTTGGGGTCGAGGACCGCCAGATAGCGCCCCGGAAAGATCACATCCGTATCGATGTCATCACCCAGGAGGGTGGCCTTACCTTCGAGTCGCATCTTTGTCTCCCCTCGCCGAATCTTGTCCGATCGCCGGGGCCGCTTGCGCGACCCACCGAGCAGTGCTAGCTTCTTCGAAAGCTAGCACACAAGCACAACACACCCAAGGGGAGACGACCTGATGGATCGCCGCGCAGTCATCCAGTCGATCGGCGCCACCGCTGCCCTCTCGGCAGCATCGGCTTCGATTGCACAAGCCCGTTATCCCAGCAAGCCCATCACCATGGTGGTCGCATTCGGCCCTGGCACGGGTAGCGACACGGTCGCACGGATGCTCGCTGAGCCGATGCGGGCCATTCTGGGCGTCCCCGTGCTGATCGAAAACCGCCTCGGCGGCAGTGGCATCATCGGCACCGAGTACGTCGCTCGGGCCGCGCCCGATGGCTACACCCTCACGCTCGGCTCATCGAGCTCGCTCGGCACGACGCCGGTCCTCAACCCGACAGCCAAGTATCGCGTCGAACGTGACTTCGCCTTTGTGGGTGGCGTCGCCAAGACCGACTACCTGTTCTTTACCCATACCCTACCCGGCGCGCCCCGGACACTTGCCGAACTGGTACAGCAACTCAAGGCCAATCAAGGCACCTTCGGTTCGGCCGGTATCGGCACCATCACGCACCTGGGTACCGAGGTCATGCTTGACCGCGTGGGCGCGAAGGCGACTCATGTTCCCTACAAGGGCAGCGGCGCAGTGGTCGCCGATGTCGCGGCCGGCCACCTGCTGTTTGCCTGCGATTCACCGGCCGCCACACAGCAGCTGATCCGTGGCGGTCGACTGCGACCGCTCGCGAGCACCGGGCCGAAACGGCTGGAGTCAATGCCCGAAGTCCCGACCATGATCGAGAGCGGCTACCCTGACTTTCAAGTGATTGCCTGGTGGGGGATCGCCGCACCGGCCGGAACGCCGCCCGAGACCATTCGCGTCCTCGGCGATGCGCTCACCAAAGCCGTCTCATCGGCCGAGGTCCGCCAGAAGCTGAAGAACATCGACATCGAGCCGATGTTGATGGACC
>CAZAVT010000386.1:0-3178 GCA_964488395.1 uncultured Burkholderiaceae bacterium
GCGTGATCGCGGGCGAGCATGACTTCACGTTCTGGACCTGGGAAGGGATTGGCGTGACCCACTTCCAGCGTGGCGCGCCGATCCGCTGGGTACGCCCTTCGCCGACCCCCGAATTCGGCAATTCCTGGCAGGCCCTCTCTCGCTATGCGCCGCGGCCCAATGCAGCGCGTCTGTTCCAGAACTGGTCGATGAGCGAGGAAGGTGCAGAGGTCCTGCAGCTCAAGTACGGGTCGCGCACCACCTTGACCGGCATCGAGGACAAGCGGGCCGTCACCAAGGAAAGCTGGTATCAGCCGATCAAAGAAGTCTATCCGGTCGATGTCAAGCGCTGGGAGCGGGATTTTTCCAAGGACCTCGACCTCTGGGCCAAGACCTTGCGCGATCACGGTCGTTGATCGCGAACTGAGCGCTGAGCTGGGTTGCCTGCAGTGGCTCGTTTCGCGGCTGCACGTTCACCGATCGCCGTCGTCGCCTGGGTGCTCGTGGCGGCGGCGGTCGCGATGATCGTGGTGGTGCCGCTCGTTTACACCTTTGATGCGGCCTTCTATAAGGAGACCAAGATCGGGCTGTCGAGCGAGCGGAGCCTGCAGGCTGTGATCAACGTGTACACCACGAGGGAGTACCTCGACACTCTCTGGGAGGCGATCCGGCTTGCGGTGATCGTGACGGCGTGTTCGCTGGTGGCCGGTGTGCTGATGGCGATGCTGGTGTGTCGTACTGACCTGCCCTTCAAGCGCACGCTCGAGATGCTAATCATCATGCCGCTCTTTCTTTCGCCCTTCACCGGGCTGATCGCTTGGATTGCACTGGGCTCGGAAAAGACCGGGTTCGTTAATGTTGTCTGGCGCTGGCTCGCAGGGTTCGTGATCGACCAGCCATCGGCGCTTGCCAATGTCTGGACCTATGGCGGCGTGGTCTGGGTCATGACCCTGTTCTTCGCGCCCTTTGCCTACCTTTTTACCGCCGGCACGCTGCGCACGGTCGACTCCTCGCTCGAGGAGGCAGCCCGGGTCTCAGGCGCCTCCCCGTGGCAGACGCTCGCGCGCATCACACTGCCAATTTCCTTGCCGGCGGTCTTTGCCGCAGGCCTGCTGATCTTCATCCTGTCCGCTGAGCTCTATACGATTCCCGGCATCATCGGGACGACCGCTGGATTTACCACGATGCCCTGGAAGATCTACCTCGACTCGACGCAGTTTCCGGTGCACAGGGCGCACGCAGCGGCTTCCGGCACGATCTTGCTGATTGTCACGATTGCCGGGGTCTGGCTCCAGCGTCGAGTCACTCGGGTCTCGGAGCGTTACGTGACGGTCTCGGGCAAGGGCTTTCGCGGCAGCCCCCTGCGGTTGGGCCGCTCGGGAACGGTCATCGCGCTCGCACTCATCGCGTTTTATGTGCTCTGCGCCGACATCCTCCCCTTCGGTGCCTTGCTGCTTTCCTCGTTCATGAAATTCAGTGCGGCCACGATTTCTCCCGAGGTACTGACCCTTGACCAGTATCGCGACATCTTCCGCATCGAAAACGTTCGCACGGCGCTCGTCAACACGATCCTGTTGGGGCTGATGTCTGGCGCGATCTGTCTGCTGGTGGGGCTTGCGATCAGCTATGGCGAGATTCGAGCGCCCGGGCCCGCCACGCGAGCGCTCGCCTTCGTCGGCGTCTTGCCAGTCGCGGTACCCGGTCTCGTGTTCGGGATCGGCCTGCTGTGGACTTACCTGCAGACGCCGCTTTATGGATCGCTCTGGATCCTTCTGCTCGCCTATGTGGCCAAGTTCCTCCCGTACGGCATTCTGGTTTCCCATTCGGGCGTGCTCCAGATCCATCCCGATCTCGAGGCCAGCGCTCGCATGTCTGGTGCGGGCCCGCTCACCGCGCTGGCCCGAATCACGATTCCGCTGATCAAACCAACCTTGATCGCGGTGTTCTTCTTTGTGATGCTGATGAGCATCAAGGAACTGTCGGCCTCGATCCTTTTGTACTCGGACCGTAGTCAGGTGCTGTCGGTGCTGACCTGGCATTACATGGATGCGGGCAACTACCAGTTCGCAGCCGCGGTCGGTGTGGTTCAGACGGTGCTCATGCTCCTCTTGGTCATTGGCACTCGCGCCGTGTTCGACGTTGGGCTCGAAAGAGCCCTGGGCAAAGGAGGAGCGTGGTCGTGGACCATCCGGTACCGGTCAAGGGCGTGTTGCCCTCATTCGAGACGATGAGTTTTATCGAGATCGCCGAAGGCGTGGCCGGGCCTTTCTGTGGGCTGCACCTGGCCGATCTCGGTGCCCGGGTGATCAAGGTCGAGCCGCCCGAGGGGGACCGGGCTCGGGAGTGGGGCCCGCCGATGATTGGCGACACAGCCGCCATCTTTTGCCATCTCAATCGTGGCAAGGAAAGTGTTCGACTCGACCTCGCGAGTGATGCTGGCCGCAGCGACCTTGAGGCGCTGCTCGAGCGTGTTGATGGGGTCATCTACCATGCCGATCCGGACATCCGGGCAGAGCACGCGATCGATTGGCGCGCGGTCGTCGAGCGGCATCCTAGACTCGTGGTGGTTGACCTGAATGACATGGGCGAGCTCGGACCGTTTCGCCATCATGCCGGGTCCGAGCTGGTGATCCAGGCGATGTCAGGCTTTACCCGGTACCTCGGTCAGCCCGGCGGCGAGCCCTGTCGTGTCGGCTACGAGATTGCCTGGGTGGGCGCCGGTATCCACGCGCACCAGGCCATGCTTGCGGGATTATGGGATCGCTATCGTTCGGGTCAGGGGCAGCTTATCGAGGTCTCGATGCTCAAGTCCCTGATGTCGCTGAAGACCATCCTACTGGCCGCCCAGGTCGAGCCCGATGCCTGGCAGGGCTTTCATCTCCACGGTCCCCGTTGGCCGAAGGACACGGGGTGGCGTACGAGCGACGGGCAGGTGACTTACGATTTTCGCCACGGCGAACGGGAGCAGTGGGCGCGCTTCGTCGAGTCAATCGGCCTGGGTCGGTTGCTCGATGATCCGGCCTATGCGGACTGGCGTTCGACCATTTACATCGGTGATCGGCGACATGCCGAGGGCAAGGTTTACGAGCCCTGGTTCGCGAGTGTTACCAGCGAGGAAGCATCGGCCCGCATCAACGGACACGGTGGTATTTCAGTCAAATTCAACGACTACACCGAAGTGCTGGCGCACGAGCAGGTG
>CAZAVT010000387.1:0-3172 GCA_964488395.1 uncultured Burkholderiaceae bacterium
CACCGTCGCCAAACGCACATGCGGCGTGAATTCCCGGAGATGCCGCACCACGGCGAGCGCGCCTCCCCCGTGCGTCTCCTCCGCCAAATGGCGGGCGGAGAGAATCCGGTTCTTGGAGGTCAGCCCCTGAACGTCCACCGTGGAATAGCGATCAAAAATCACCTCAGTCTCGGCGGATGGCAAAGGCTCGCCACGATCGTCGACGGCAATCCGCCAATGGCCGCCATCGAGGTGCAGCGAGAGCTCGATGACTTCGTGACTCGGGCCGTACTTGCGGGCGTTGTCGAGGAGATTCCCCACGGCGATCGTGACCAGACTGCGATCGGCAACGATCTCGGCTGCATGCTCGGGGAGCACCAATCGCAGCCGATGCCCGCGCCAGTCCCGCTGCCATTCCTCAACGATCCGCCTGAGCAGCTCGCGCAAATCGAGGGGCTCAAGCTGGGGCCGATGCCAATCCTCCTGCACCCCCGGCCCGATCAGGTCGCGGTCAAACCAGCTACGGATCCGGGACACGGAACGTTGAATCTTGTCGAGCCGACTGGCGCGGGCGCCACCGTCGAGCGTCGCCACTTCCCGGAGCACGCTGGTCGCCGCATCAATGGTCGCCAGAGGGGTCCGAAGTTCGTGCGACAGCATCGCGAGCAAGTCGCGCTCGGCTTCGCGACTTTCCCGCTCGGCGAGCAGCTGACCGCTTAGCCGATCCCGATCGGAAAGGATCTCGCGAGTCTGAAGGGCAATGCCGGTTTGGATCATCGCCAGGTATACGATTGAAAAAACCTCGTGTAATTCCTCGGTCCACCAGGCACTCGGCAGATGGCCGAGGCTGCGCAGGAAACGCATCACTGAGGCGATCAGGTAAAGGCTCAGTCCGGCGCCAAGCAACCAGCCGAGCGGCAGACCGCGCCGGCGATAGCCGATGAGCAAGCCCAGAAAAAACAAGGACACCAAGACTGCAAGCCAGAGCATCGAAGGGAGGGCAATCTGCGGCCAGCCCGCGATCAGAATGCCAAACGCCGCCAGCAAAGCGGCTGCGAATGCGAAGAACGAAAGCTGCGTCCATTGCCGATGATGCTTGTGCAGCCGGAGGGCTCGCGCACAAAAAACCGAGCCGGCCAGCAACGCGACCGCAAACGCCACCGCACCCAGCGCGTCGCCCCAGCGCGCGGCACCGGGGCCGAGCCACCAGTCCAGATTGCCCATCACATAAGCGAAGGTCACGCCGCTACTTGCCGTGCACGCAGCGAAGGCAAGCCAGAGCGGACTGCCCAGAAAAAGCCCCACCACCAGTGCCGCGAAGCTCGCGCCAAGCTGAACAGCGAGAACCACACCGGCTTTGAGCGCGTGGGTGGTGTTGGCACGGGACCACTCACTGCGCGACAGCAGCTCAAGCCGGGTGGCGAGCGCGGAGCGTGCCTGCAAGCGCAACAGCACGCGAGTTTCCCCGGGCGGCAGCGTCAGCACCAGACCTCGTAGCAGGGTTGCTTCGCCTCCAGCACTGCCCGACACTCCCGTGCCGAGCCGAGTGCTACCCTGCACCACGCCGGGCGTTGCGAGTCTGGCCTCGATCTGATCGATCAGGGGATTGGTCAGCACCAACACCCGCTCGACAGGGTCTGCACCGGTGTTGACGACACTCAGTCTCAGCCACAATGGCCGGGCGTGGTAGCCCAGAGAGAACGAGCCTTGACCGTGGCGAGCATCGAGCCATCGCTCGCCCTCGAGCAATCGTTGCGCCTCAGCGGGACTCAGTTCGCCGAGCGCCCACTCAAAGGTGATCGGCTGGCGCCGCCCATCAACGACCGGCGAGCCCACCCCGACCGAATGGGCCGTCGCCGGGGGCGCAACGCCGAGCAGCCAGAAAATCGTGAATAATACGAACAAGGCACGCATGTGTGCTGTTCATCATAATGATTTTGCGCAGGGCCCAACGATGATGCCCGATGTATTGCTCGTCGAAGACAACGAAGACTTGCGCGAGGAGGTTGCGGCTTATCTGCGCTACCGCCAATTCGAAGTGCGCGACTTCGGGCAGCTGGCGGAGGCCCGTGCCTCGGTTGCCGCCAAGACCCCACAGGTTGCGATCATCGATGTCTTCCTGCCTGACGGGTCGGGGCTCAGCCTGCTGGAGACGCTCAAGCTACAAGCGCCGTCTTGCCTGAAGATGATCCTCTCAGCCCGCAGCGATATCAATCTCAAGCTCGAAGCCTACCGTCAGGGGGCTGACAACTACTTGCTGAAACCCCTCGACATGCGTGAACTCGTCGCGCTGCTCGACGCGAGCTTTCGGCGAGTTCCTGCCCAGGATCTGTCGGCCTGGGTTCTGAATTCGGATTCGCTCACGATTAGCGGGCCCGCAGGTGAGGAGCGTAAGCTCACGTTGCAGGAAGCCTCGCTACTCAAGACGCTCGCGCGCGGGAAGGACAAGTTCGCCTCGCGCAAGGAACTGATTGCCGGGCTGGGCTACGACCTCGGCAGTTATGACGAGCAGCGGCTCGAGGCGCTGGTCAGCCGGCTACGCAAAAAACTCACCCCGCTCGGTGGCAATCCGCTCAAGGCCGCGCACGGTCGCGGCTACGTTTTTACCGAGCGGCTGATGCTGCGCTGAAGTCGGTCGCGGACCGAAATTCCGGCCAAGGCCATTGACCGGTTCGGAAACGGTCCAGCCACAGGGTCACGATCTGGGTCTTGACGTCGGTGAGGCGTCCGGCGAGGGTCTCGCCCAATAGCCAGTCCAAGGTGACCGCCTCCAATTCAAGGAACTCCTCCCGGTCGAGTCGCTGGCCACGATGATGAAGATCGCGGCAAAGCCAGACCTCCATTTCCTCGGTCGCAAAACCGATGGCCGGATGCAGGCGAGTGAGCCGGGCCCACTGCCCGGCTTCGTAGCCGGTTTCCTCGAGCAACTCACGCTGGGCTGTCGCGAGAAAATCCTCGCCTGGATCGCGCTTGCCCGCGGGCACCTCGACAAAGACCTGACGCAACGGGTAGCGATATTGGCGCTCGATCACCACCCGACCATCAGGTAGGAGCGGCACCATCACCGCAGCGCCAGGATGCACGACATATTCGCGGGAACCGACGCGACCGTCTGGCAACTCGACCCGGTCGCGGTTGACCTTGAGGAAGCCCCCCTCATAGACCCGCTCGGTCTCGAGCGGGCGCTCTTCGA
>CAZAVT010000388.1:0-302 GCA_964488395.1 uncultured Burkholderiaceae bacterium
TGCCCACCGACCAGGATCCGTAGTTGAGCCTACCCGGGTTGGCCTTGGCGTCGGCCACCAGATCGGCGACGGACTTGTACTTGCTGTCGGTCGCAACGGTGAGGAAGAAGTAGGTCTTGAAGAGCGGCAGCAGGACGTCAAAGTCAGTTTGCGGGTTGTAGGGAAGCTTCTTGAAAAGGTGCGGATAGGCCGTGAGGTGGACATTGTCCAGCTGGATCAGGTCGGTGCCGTCGGTCGCACCCCGCTTGAACGCGTCGATCGCGATGAAACCGTTGCCACCGGGGCGGTTTTCCACCGTCACC
>CAZAVT010000388.1:312-3151 GCA_964488395.1 uncultured Burkholderiaceae bacterium
GGGGCCGCTACCCACCGGAAACGGCGTGATGATGCGAACAGGCTTTGCAGGATAGGTCTGAGCCTGAACGGGGATGGCAATCGCCATCCCGAGCGTCATTGCAGCGAGAACGCGTTTGAACATGGGGGTCTCCTGGTCGAGATGGGATCGCTTGACGCGCTGACTGGCGGTGCTTGTTTTCAATGGCCAGCGCGGTCGTGTGAGGTTATCGCAATCACGGCCTCATCGCCATGAAAGGCCAGGCACTGCAGGCGCTGGTCGATAGAAATCGGGCAGACGAATCATCACGCGTCGGCCGGACAACGCGCCATCCAGCGCCGAACCTCCTGTGCCGGGTCGGGCGCCTGCAGAATGGCCCGAACCGCGGCCACGGAACCAACCCCACTGGGGAGAATCTCATCGAGCCGGGCGTAGTCGATCCCACCGATCGCAACGAGCGGAAAGTGCGGTGCCATCAAGGCCGCGTAGCGAGCCAGCCGCCCGGGCCCCTGCGGCAGGGTGGGCATCACCTTGAGGTTGGTCGGATAGACCGCGCCTAGAGCGAGATAGCTGGGCCGGTGCCGCGCCGCGCGCAGCATTTCGGCATAACCATGGGTGCTCAGTCCCAGACGCATCCCACTCGCTCGGATGGCCTCGAAATCTGCGCCCCCAACGTCCTCCTGTCCGAGGTGGACCCCATAGGCGCCGAGCTCGATCGCCTGTCGCCAGAAATCGTTGATGTAGAGGCGACTACGGCTGCCCTGCGCGTAGGCGATCGCCTGCCGGATCTCTCGCGCGATGGCGTGCGAGTCGTCGGACTTAAAGCGTAACTGCACAGTGGGAACTTCCATCTCAACGAGCCGCGCAATCCATTCGGCGTTGGGCGCTACGACATAGAGGCCCATGCGCCTCGGGCAGGCAGCATGGGAGTGCTCGGCCCAAGGCTGGGTCTCAAAATCAACGAGCGCCCTGGGCCAGCTCAGCGGATCACTGCCCGCGGCCCCCTGACGCGCCGATTGCCGGATACCGGCCTGCGCGATGAGGTCAGCGTCCTCACGTTCAAAGCCCAGTGCGAGCGCGGCTTGCTTGAAGGCGCGCGCGAGCGCTCTCAGGTCGGCCGGACCCTCGATGACCGGCTGCGATGACAGGGATTGCCTGAGCCACTGCGCCGCTTGCGGATGAGCCACCGCCAGGTCGGCATTCGCCTGGGCCAAATCCCGAACCGCTACGGGTAAGCGCTCCCAGAGGTCACCGCAGTTACGGGCCAGGGAAGGATTCATGTCTTATGCCAAAACGGTGTGCCCAGGACAGGCGTGCTTGGCTGCGCCTGATCCTGCTCGGCCATGACCCCCCCCAAGAAGGCCTGACGGCCTGCCCGCACGGCATCGGCGAAGGCGCGCGCCATGCCGACGGGGTCCCTCGCCAGCGCGACTGCAGTATTGAGCAATACCCCGTCGAACCCCCATTCCATGACCGTACAGGCATGCGAGGGCCGACCGAGCCCGGCATCGACAATCAGGGGTACCTCGAGCCGCTCACGCAGCAAGCGCAGACCATCGGGATTGACCGGCCCCTTACCCGTACCAATCGGCGCAGCCCAGGGCATCACGGCCTGGCAGCCCACATCCACCAGGCGCCGGCACAGGACGAGATCCTCGGTGCAATAAGGCAGCACCTTGAAGCCCCGACGGATCAATGCGTCGGCGCAGTCCGGCAACCCTAGGGTATCGGGCTGAAGCGTGTAGTCGTCGCCGATCAATTCGAGCTTGATCCAGTCGGTCTCGAAGACCTCGCGTGCCATTTCGGCGGTGGTGATCACCTCCTGCTGGCTGTGACAGCCCGCCGTGTTCGGCAGCATGGGCACGCCCAGCCGCTTGATAAGGTTCCAGAAAGTCCCGCTCTGGTCCCCCTGGGCCGTTTGACGGCGCAGCGACGCGGTGAGCATGCCAGGTCGTGACTGCGCGATGGCCTGCCCCAAGACCTCGGGCGAGGGATAACGCGCGGTCCCCAGTAACAGGCGACTCTGGAAAACCGTGTCATACAGGAGAAAGGGCGGGTCTTGGGTCATGGATGTTCAGCCTCCGGTCACCGGAGCGATGAGTTCGATGTCGTCGTCGGGCTGCAGGACCGTACTCGCATAGCGGCTTCGAGGCACGAACTGCAGATTCACCGCGGCGGCAAAGGGCGGACGCACCCCCGCCCGCTCGATGGCCTGAGCCAGAGTGGCCTGAGCGGGCAAGTCGACCACCTGACCGTTGACGCGCACGCGCAGGGAATCGGGATGAGTCATCAGCATAGCTGCCATTGTTGCGCCAATTCGCGCTCACCGTGGAGAAGCCAGGCAAGCGCCGCATCGACCACGGCCGGCGAGATCAGGAAACCGTGCCGATAAAGGCCGTTGATGCGCAAGAGGCCAGGCTCCGGGCAGTCGATCAACGGCAGATTATCCGGCAGCGCGGGACGGGCCTGCACGCCGATTTCGATCATGCGGGCCTCGCCGAAGCCGGGGTCCACCGCATAGGCCGCGCTCAACAACTCCATGCAGGATCGCACGCTTGCGGGCGACAGATCCTCAGATTCGATTTCGGTGGCACCGATCACGAAGACGCCCTGCGGCTTGGGGGCAATGTAGAGGGGATAACGAGGATGCAGCAGCCGGGTCGGCCGGCGCAGGCCCACATCGGGCGCGTGGACGCGAATCACCTCGCCCCGGACGCCGCGCAGTGGAGGCAGGCTGGGCCGTGCGCCCAGACCTCGAGTGTCGAGCACCCAGTCGAGGCCAGCCTGCACGGCTCGGACGCTGTTCGGATCCTGCGGGCTGTGCCAATTCAGCTCGACCCGGCAGCGGATCAACTCGTGA
>CAZAVT010000389.1:0-3149 GCA_964488395.1 uncultured Burkholderiaceae bacterium
CAAGGTCGATGCGCCTTCGGGTACCGCGCTGAAGATGGGCGAGGTGATCGCCCAGGCGGTCGGCCGCGATTTGAAGGAGGTCGCGGTCTTCGGGCGAGAGGGCATCACGGGCGAGCGGGACCCTTCAACGATCGGATTCTCGGTCATTCGTGGCGGCGATATCGTGGGGGACCACACCGTACTCTTCGCCGGGACCGGCGAGCGAATCGAGATCACCCATCGGTCGGCGAGCCGGGTCACCTATGCACACGGGGCCCTGCGCGCGTGCCGCTTCCTGAGCGGCCGAGGCCCGGGCCTTTACGACATGCAGGCCGTCCTGGGACTCTGACGGCAGAGGTCTCCGTCGGACTCGGCCGGCCACACGCACCGGCCTTGTGCGTCATGGCACCCCATGGCGCCTCAGCTGGCCGGCGCTTGCCCGGATCTGGTGCGCCTCAGCGACGCGCGCCTGGCTGAGCCGGCTCAGGGCGTGTCGACGAGGGCCCGGGCGGTCCGAAGCGCTGCCGCAGGGATTCACAGGGATCGGGGCGATCGATGGCCGGCGCTCGCCAGATCGCGTCGAACGCCGACTCGGATGAAGGGCCGCCCTCCTCGAACTGCCCCAGCGTGTAGATCCTCAGGGTGGGATCTCGACCCAGGACATGGACAGGAACGCCGTAATCGCGGCGCAGATGTTCGTTCCCCGCGAGCAAAACCGGCAGGCGGCCCAGGCGGCGGGCCTGGAGGACGATCTCTGCAAGTTGGGCGTCTCGAGCCCGCTGCGCCCGCACCATGGGCGCGAGCATCGGTTGCGGCAACAAACCACAGTGCCCCCGGTCGACCGCCTCGGTCATGGCCGCCTCGGCTCGCCCATCCCAGCCGGGGGGCGGTGCTCCGGCCATCGGATGGGCCTGACCCCTCGCGATCTGCATCGCGTCGCCTCTGGCCAGGTTGCCCGCCATGAGCGGCAGGTCGCGGGCGATCGCAAACTCGATCACAGGGGCATAGAACGACCATTCCCAGCCCTTGAAATCAAAGCCCGCGGCTTCTGCCAGATGGCGGGCGCGCTGCGAGACGCTCGCACCAGACCTTTCACCGCGCGCTCGATCGATCGCCGACTGCGAGCTGGCATCGAACTGCTCCATGACGATCGCGATGGGGCGGCGCTCGGCGATCGCCTCGAGCCACTGTAGGCGTTGCCGATGATGCGAGGGCTGATCGTGCAATTCGCCCAGTAACACGATGTCGGCGGCGACCATCCGGTCGACCCAGGCGACTGGCGGCGTCGCTTCGACGCGAGGCGGGGCCCCAGGCAAAGCGCAGGCGCTGAGCACCATGGCCAACAAAGGCAGCATGAGGCCGGCGGGTCTGGGGGGCCGCGCCAGCGGGTTTCGTCGTCGCTCGCCCAGGGGTGAACTCATCGCCGCTCCTCGGTGATAATCCCCCGATGACGTCCTCAGGGATTGAACCGGGAACATACCCGATCAGCGACGGCAGGCGGCCCGACCTCGCCGCGCCAGCCTTTCCGTCCCCGCCGCGGCCGGGGTCTACCGCAGGGCTCGTCATCGCGGCGGCGGCGGCACTCGCCGTCAACGGCCTCGCGCTCTGGCTGCTGGTCATAGTCGCGCCGCTTATCTTGCCCGCGCCGGAGCGGGAACGGATGATCCAGGTGTTCTTGGTGGATGAACTCGCGGGCGACCTGCGGTCGGCCCAACCAGAGGCTATCGCCGCACCCATCCCCGAACTACAAGCGGCCGATCCAGCCGCCCTCCCTCCCGTCGCGGACAAGCCCCCACCCATGGTCGCGGTGGTTTTGCCAGCACTATTGCCTGTCGCACCCGCACCGGCACCCGCCCGCTTGGCTGCACAGATCCCGCCCGGCGATCGCTCGTCAGGTCAGCCAACCGGGGACAGCCCTCCGCCGGCGCCCACGCCCGCCGAGACGCCCTCAGACACGAAGCCCGCGACCACGAGCGCCACACCGCCGACCCTGGCGCGTGAGCCGGATGCCCCGACCGAGCGGCCCGCCGAGGCTGTCCGGAAAACGGCGCCCGAACGGACGCCCGTCAGACTCATCGCCGACTGGGCCGGTAACCGCAAGCCCGACTATCCGCGAATGGCCCTGAGGCTTGGTGAACAGGGTGAGGTCCACCTGTCCGTCCTGGTCGATGATCAAGGTCGAGCAGTTGACGTGAGGATCACGCGCTCGAGCGGCTCGACACGCCTCGACCAGAGTGCCGTGGACGCCGTCCGCGAGTGGCGATTCACGCCAGCGACAGAAGACGGCAAGGCCGTCGCCGACTGGTACCACGATTGGCGATGGGAGTTCCGACTGCCTCGCTGAGCGAGTCCTGATTCCCGACTGGGTTATTGGGCTAGAATCAAGTCGTTCAGAGGTGCTCCGATCGATCGCTTCGGTCGGAGTTAAACGGGAAAGCGGTGCGCCGACGTGCGAGTCGGCAATGCCGCTGCTGCCCCCGCAACGGTCGGCGAGTACGGACGAACCATCAGGCCACTGGGTCCTTCACCTGGGAAGGCGGTTCGTCAAGCCTCGCGAGCCCGGATACCGGCCTTTGATACGTGGAGACGCCTCGCGGCGCTCCTGAGCGGAAGTGTCACGGGGTGGTGGCGCGGGCCGGTGTTCAGGGTCATCCTGCCTTCACGGACGCTTCCTAGACAACGCAACAGCGGGTGAGCTCGTTGCCTGGGAGATTTGATGAATCTGAAAAACGCCGCATGGGTGGTGTTCGCCTCGAGCACCTGGCCCGCCTGGGTCAACGCACAGGCCCCCGCTGTCACCTTGAACCCTGTTGTCATTACCGCCAGCCGTATCGAACAGCAGCTGTCCGACGTCCTGCCCTCGACCAGCGTGATCACGCGCGAGGAGATCGAACAGGCTCAGGCGCCGACGCTCTTCGACCTGCTGATGGGCCAACCTGGCCTTGAAATCAGCCGCACGGGCGGCCCAGGCAGCATGTCGACCATCTTCATGCGGGGCCAGTCCAGCAACAGCACCGCCGTCTTCATCGACGGCGTGCGGGTGCAGACGGATCAATTCGGCGCGGTCAAGCTGGTCGACCTCTCGCCTGACGAGATCGAACGCATCGAAATCCTGCGCGGCAGCGTTGCCGCGCTATACGGCGAGGCGGCAGCCGGCGGTGCGATCCACA
>CAZAVT010000390.1:0-1880 GCA_964488395.1 uncultured Burkholderiaceae bacterium
GTATCGGCACTTGAGCGTGAGGTCGAGCAGCTGCACCGCAACGGCATCCGACTGAAGGTGATCGGCGATCTGACAGCCTTTGAGCCACGGCTGCAGGCGCTGATTCGCGAGGCCGAGTCCCGAACCGCAGGCAACGGGCGCCTGACCTTGACCATCGCGGCCAATTACGGTGGCCGCTGGGACATTCTCCAGGCCGTGCGCGCCGCGCTCGCCACCGATCCCGTCCTGGCAACACAGCCATCAGGGCTCACCGAAGAGGCGATCACGCCGCACCTTGCGATGGCCTACGCCCCTGAGCCCGATCTCTTCATCCGGACGGGTGGCGAACAGCGGGTCAGCAACTTTCTCATTTGGCAGCTGGTATATACGGAGCTTTATTTCACCGACGATTTCTGGCCGGATTTCGACGGCGAATCGCTCGACCGGGCCTTCGACTGGTATCGAACACGTGAGCGGCGCTTCGGGCGGACGAGCGGGCAGTTGGTCGCCGCCGCGAGCGACTGACCGGGCAGACGGCTCATGCTCCTGCCAAGAATCCTCACGGCACTGGCGCTGCTGGCACTGGCCGTACCGGCCATGTTTTTGGCTCCAGTATGGGTGTGGGGCCTTTTTTCCCTGATCTTTCTGAGCATCGGCGCCGCAGAATGGTCACGCTTGTTGAAGCCCAGCGATTCGCCCTGGAGGCACGTCCTCACGGTACTTGGAATCGGTAGTCTGGTGTTGGTCGCCCGCGAGCAGGAACTGGTGCAGGCTGCGCACCTGGTCCCGATTCTCGGCATCGCAGCCGTTTACTGGGTCGGTTTTGCCTGGCGTCGATTGCGTGACCATGACGCACGCACCGGCGGCTGGCCGCTGGCCGCCTTGTTGCTGATCGCCTGTTGGGTGTCCCTCTATGAACTGCGACGCTTAGGGCCCGAGGTGCTGCTGGTCGGCATGGCCGTTGTCTGGCTCGCCGATATCGGTGCCTATTTCGTGGGACGCGCTGTGGGCCGCCGCAAGCTCGCCCCATCAATCAGCCCGGGCAAGTCCTGGGAGGGGGCGGCAGCCGGCGCCGTGCTGGTCATCCTTGCGGGTGCGCTCGCGGCGCTCCACGACGCGCTCGGTTCAGCGCTACCGGCGCGCCTTTACGAGACCTGGGGGTCGTTCGCCGGATCCCTGACATTGGGTGGGATCGTTGCCTTGTCGATCATTGGCGATCTCCATGAGTCGCTGCTTAAGCGGCAGGCGGGCGTCAAGGACAGCGGCCGCAGTCTCCCAGGCCATGGTGGTGTACTCGACCGGATCGATGCGCTTTTGCCCACGATGCCGGTGGTTCTTCTTCTGCACCTGTTGCTGCGATAATCCCGGCATGCGCAAGATTTCTGTTCTTGGGTCGACCGGTTCGATCGGTCTGAGCACGCTCGACGTGGTCGCGCGTCATCCCGATCGCTTTTCGGTCCACGCCCTGGCTGCAGCTCGTAGCGTCGATCGGCTCGCCGAGCAGTGCCTGCGCTTCCGGCCTGCCCGGGCCGTGCTTGCGAGCGCCGATGCGGCCCGTCTTCTTCGGGATCGGCTCGCTCAAACGGACTGTCCGACCGAGGTTCTTCATGGACCTGATGCGCTCTGTGCGGTCGCGTCCGACCCAGAAGTCGATGTGGTGATGGCCGCCATCGTCGGGGCTGTCGGTCTACCGTCGGCGCTCGCCGCCGCGAGGACCGGCAAGACCATCCTGCTCGCCAACAAGGAATCGCTGGTCATGGCGGGCGCGGTTTTCCTGGATGCGGTGCGTGATGGACGGGCCAGCGTTCTACCCATCGATAGCGAACACAATGCGGTCTTTCAATGCCTGCCGATACGGTCTGGACAGGTGATCGATCGGGCGGGCGTACGGCGAATCCTGC
>CAZAVT010000390.1:1994-3146 GCA_964488395.1 uncultured Burkholderiaceae bacterium
AGGCGCACTACCTGTTGGGACTGCCGTCCTCGGCGATCGAGGTCGTCGTTCATCCACAGAGCGTGGTTCACTCGATGGTCGAGTATGTCGACGGATCCGTACTCGCTCAGCTGGGCCATCCAGACATGCGTACCCCCATCGCGCATGCCATGGGCTTTCCGGATCGGATCGTGAGCGGCGTCTCGCCACTCGACCTGACTCGCACCGGCGCGCTTGAATTCGAACCACCAGACCCTGATCGGTTTCCCTGCCTGCGCCTGGCACGTCAGGCCCTCGAAGCGGGGGGGGCCGCGGCCTGTGTGCTGAATGCGGCGAACGAGGTCGCCGTCCAGGGTTTCCTGGACGGGCAAATCGCCTTCACCGCCATTGCCCGTGTCAATGAGACAGTGCTCGGCGAGCTGTCCCAGCTTGCCGCGCCGACGGATCTCGACGCGGTCGTGGCGGCCGATCGGATCGCGCGCCAGCTTGCAACAAGGCTCATCGCGGAAGGCCGTACCTCATGAGCATCCTGCAGACGCTTTTCGCGTTCCTCGCGGCGTTGACTGTGCTGATCTTCGTCCACGAGATGGGACATTTTCTGGTTGCGCGAGCCTGCGGCGTGCGGGTGCTGCGATTTTCGATCGGGTTCGGTCGACCGCTCGTGCTCTGGGTTGATCGACGCACCGGCACCGAGTGGGTGATTGCCGCCATTCCACTGGGTGGATATGTCCGTATGCTCGACGAGGCTGATCAGGAGCAGGGTGCAAGCATCGCCCCAGCGGATCTTCCACAGGCCTTTTCGCGCAAGCCCCTGGCCGCCCGCGCTGCGATCGTCGCGGCCGGGCCCCTCGCCAATTTCCTGCTCGCGATCCTTTTGTACGCCATCCTCGCCTGGGGCGGGTCGGATCAACCGGTGGCCGTCATCGATCAGCCCGTCGCCGCAAGTCCTGCCGCGGCGACTGGATTTCGCGCCCAGGATCGGATCGTTGCGATCGATGGGCGCGAACTGCAGTCCTGGAATCAGCTTCGCTTGCGCATGATCGATGCCGTCGTCACCCGCGAACCGGTGAGGCTGGACGTGCTTCGCCAGGGCGAACGGCGTCGTCTGGAACTGCCGACGGCCCAGCTTGCCCCGGGTGCTGCCGAGCGAGATTTCATGCGCGAGTTGGGCCT
>CAZAVT010000391.1:0-2871 GCA_964488395.1 uncultured Burkholderiaceae bacterium
ATCGGCTGGCTGGTGCTGTGCCTGGTGGGGTTGTCGGCATGGGCGTCCTCCCAGCTCTTTGCCGGTCGTGCGGCCTTCCTGCTGACCGGCGCCATGATGGCGACTGTGATGAGCGCCAACGTGCTGGTCTGGATCATCCCCGGCCAGCGCAAGGTGATCGCCCAGATGAAGGCCAATCTGCCGGTCGACCCGATCCACGGTCAGCGCGGCAAGCAACGCAGCGTGCACAACACCTATTTCACGCTGCCCGTGCTGATCGCCATGCTCTCCAATCACTACAGCTGGCTCTACCAGGCACCCCACAACTGGCTGGTGTTGATCGCCATGATGCTGGGCGGCGCGCTGATCCGGCATAGTTTCGTGATCCGGCACAAGGCGCTGGCGATGGGCCAACCCGTGAGCTGGCGGGGCGCGGTGCTAGGCACAGCGCTGATCGCATTGGTGGCCATTGGGCTCGCGCCGCGGGGGGCATCGACGGACCGCTTGGCGAGCTCAGGCACGAGCCAGGGTAGCGCTGCGATTGAACTGACCGCGGAGCATGTCCGCCAGGTCATCGACCAGCGCTGCGTGGCCTGCCACAACGCCGGGCTCGCCCAGAAAAACGTCGCGCTGCACACGCCGGAATTGCTGGCTCGGCACAGCCTCTCGGTGTATCAACAGGTCGTCGTGACCCGCCAGATGCCGATGAACAACGCGACCGCTATCACCGAAGCCGAGCGTGACTTGATCCGGCGCTGGTATCAGGCCGGCGCTCCGACCAGCGGGCCACGCTGATCAATCCAGCTTCATGCCGATGTCGCGGATCACCTTGCCCCACTTCACAAGCTCGGTCTCAATCAGGCGCTGGGTCATATCCGGGCCAGCGTAGGCCGCCTGGACCCCGGCCTCGAACAGCGCCTTTTGAGTGTCTGCCTGATCGAGGAGCTTGCGGATCTCGACATTGAGTCGCTCGATGATCGGTGCCGGCGTACCGGCTGGCGCCAGCAGCGCGAGCCAGACCGAGGCGTCGTAGCCTTTGACGCCGGCCTCGTCAAAAGTTGGCACATCCGGCAGCTGCGCAATGCGCGTCGCCGTGGTCACGCCCAGGGCCTTCAGGCGACCCGACGGCACCTGCGCCATCGCATTGGGCACACCCGCAATGCTGCTCTCCACCACGCCGGCAACGAGATCCTGCGCGGCACCGGAACTGCCCCGGTAGGGCACATGCTTCATCTCGATCCCGACCATCGACGCGAACATCGCGGCCATCAGGTGCTGGGAACTGCCATTGCCGGAGGATGCATAGTGCAGTTCACCCGGCCGCTGCTTGGCGTAGGCAATGAACTCCGCAATGGTGTTCGCTGGCACCTTGGGATGAACCATCAGCACGTAAGCGGAATCGACCAACTTGGCGACCGGCGCGAAGGACTTCACCGGGTCGTAGTTGATCTTGCGGTAGATCGCCGGGCTCACCGTGTGCGTGGTCGAGACCATGACCAGGGTGTAGCCATCGGGCGCGGACCGCGCGACGAATTCGGTGCCAATGGTCGAACCGGCCCCAGCCCGGTTCTCGACCACCACACTCTGGTTGAGCGCAGTACCCAGCTTGGCGCTCAGGATCCGGGCCACGACATCCGTGAAGCCGCCTGGCGCGAACGGCACGACCAGACGGATCGCCTGCCGGTTCGGAAAATCCTGCGCAGCTGCGGGTGAGGTCACGAGGCCCGCCGCGAGAGCCACGGGCAAGGCCTTGAGGAGCAGACGCTTGTTCATCGGAGCGATCCCTCAAAACTCGGCGCTCAGCCCTGGTAAACCGGCTCGGGCATCGAGAAGTAGGCGTGGAGGATGTGGTACACCATCCGGTAGTTCTTCTGCTGGAAGCTCGCGTGGGAAATGCCCTTCATCACGCTGAACTGCTTGTTGGTGTTGGGCAGTCGGCGATAGAACTCGATCAAGTCGTCGAAGCTTGCGATCCCGTCGTACTCGCCACGCATCACCATGCAGGGGACCGTGATTCTTTCCGGATCCACCAGTGGCAGCTTTGAACACATGTCGACGTAGGTGCCGGTGGGCATCGAGCTGTCGAGCGTGAGGATCGCATCGGCAAACGCGTTGACCGTTGCCTTGTCAGCGGTATCCGGGTGGTCGCGCTCGAAAATGCTGTGCACGAAGGCGCGGTCGATGGGCCGGCGATTGTTGGCCAGGAACTCGGGAAGTTTCTTGCGCCGGTTTTCGAGCGTGTGCGAATTGGCCCCGGTCCAGACGAAGGCATCGAGAGCAAGCCGGGCGACGCGCTCGGGGTGATGTTGGGCGAAGAGAGCCGCCTTCAAGGCCCCGGACGAGATGCCATAGATCAGCAGTTGGCCGCCACCGACCCGGTCGAGGATATAGCGGCTACCGACCGCAAGGTCTTCGGCGCCATTGGTGATGTCGCAGTTGATGTTGCGGTGCTTGCTGGAGCGTCCATAGCCCTCGTTGTCCATCGTCCAGGTATCAAAGCCGCGAGCCGCAAACCAGTCCATCACCGACGAGTCGGGTCGTCCCGGGACGGTGAGGTCGAAGGTCGGCTGCGAGGCCATCGACGACCCATGAACGAACAGCACCGTACCTGCCCGCGGCAGACCAGCCGCTGGCTTCTTATTCCAGAGAAAGAGCTTGACGTCGCCCTTGTGGGCCCAATGCTCCTCGCCCCCCGTCCAAACCACCTGAGTCATCCTGATCTCCCAGCCCTGCGGCCTGTCTGTCGAAACGGGCCGTATCATGCAACGGCGCGCGACGACCTTGCATCGTGTCGGGTATTACGGTGAGGGCGCTCGAGAGCGCCGGAAGAAAGCGGGGGGCGCTTTGGAGCCGCCCCCCTGCGCGGGATCGCTCAGCTGAGCATGTCGTTCC
>CAZAVT010000391.1:2881-3127 GCA_964488395.1 uncultured Burkholderiaceae bacterium
CCAGCCGTTGGCGTATACGCCCTCGAGCGCATTGGCCTCGGTCGACAGGCCGCCACTGCCGGCCACCGTCACCATGGTCTTTTGCTCCGGATCGTAGCGATGCACCGACGCGACGTGCACGACGTTTTGCGCATCGACGAAGCTGTAACAGGTGTTGGCCATGGTGAGCGGCTGCGGCGTGCGCCCGTTCATGATCTCAACGATGGCAGCGGCTGCCGCCTTGCCATGCTGGTTCGCCATGTGGCC
>CAZAVT010000392.1:0-3104 GCA_964488395.1 uncultured Burkholderiaceae bacterium
TTCTCGACGCTGAGACGGTTACTCCCGTGACCTGCGGTCTCAGGGGAGAGCACCGAATCCCCCGCGGCCGGGCGTTGCGATTTCGATGAGGTCGCCCGCCGCCATCTCGACCTGGCCGATGTGTTCAAGGGCTTCGATCCGACCATCACCCCGAACGACGCGATGCTGGCCTGGCGCGCCGTCGGCTCCGCCCGCCATTCCGAACGCTGGGAAGCGGCAACCGTTTGAAAGGATGGCGGCGGTCATGGGCTCCAGGAAGCGGATTCGCCGAACGCCGCCATCGCCGCCGCGCCATCGGCCAGCGCCGCCCGATCCCTGGCGGATCTCGTAGCTCTCCAGGCGCACCGGGAAGCGGAACTCGAGGACCTCTGGATCGGTGAGTCGCGAGTTGGTCATATGGGTCTGTACGACGCTGGTTCCGTTGAAGCCGCCGACCAGGTGACCGTGCTCGTCGAAGTTGCCTCCGGCCCCGCTTCCACCCGAAACGGTTTCATAGTACTGGTGCCGGGCGTTGCCGAAGGTCAAGTTGTTCATGGTCGGCTGTGCGCCAGCCATCACACCCAGCGCACCAAAGATCGCATTGGTGATGCAACTGGACGTTTCGACGTTGCCCGCGACCACCGCTGCCGGAGGTCTGGGGTTGAGCATACAGCCCTCGGGGATGATCACTTCGAGGGGCTTCAGACAGCCCGCGTTGAGCGGAATGTCGTCTTCGACCAGTGTGCGAAATACATAGAGCACCGCAGCCATGCAGACGGCGCGAGGCGCATTGAAATTGTTATCCTGCTGTGCGCTGGTGCCGGTGAAATCAACGATCCCGCTGCGCTTGGAGGCATCGATCGAGATCCGGACCTGAATCTGCGCTCCATTGTCCAATCGGATCCGGAAGCTTCCATCGCGCAACCGTTGGCCGAGCCGCGCGATGGCTCGACGGACTGCTTCCTCGGCGTTGTCCTGGACGTGCTTCATGTAGGCAGCAACCACGTCGAGTCCAAACTGGGCGACCATGCGTCGCAGCTCCTGGACTCCTTTTTCGTTGGCGGCAACCTGCGCTTTGAGATCGGCCAGATTCTGTTGGGGGTTGCGGGCGGGGTGGTCGCCAGAAGTGAGCAGACTCAGGAGTTCGGCTTCTCGCAGGCGACCGGTACCCGAACCATCGCCTTCGACGAGCAACACATTGTCGATCCGGATGCCTTCCTCGTCGATTGTTTTCGAAAAGGGCGGGACCGATCCCGGTGTAATGCCGCCGATGCCGGCATGGTGACCACGTGACCCGACATAAAAGGATGGTTCGGTCCGCTCGTCCACGTAGACCGGTGTGATCACCGTGACGTCGGGCAAGTGCGTGCCGCCGTGATAGGGGTCGTTCAGTACGTAGACGTCGCCGCGCTTCATGCGGTTGCGATTCTCGGCGATCACGGTCCGAATGCTTTCGCTCATGCTCCCGAGATGAACCGGCATGTGCGGGGCGTTTGCAATTAACTGCCCATCCGCATCGAAGATCGCGCAGGAAAAATCCAGGCGCTCCTTGATGTTCACCGAATAGGCGGTGTTCTGCAGTTGCAATCCCATCTGCTCGGCAATATTCATGAACAGGTTGTTGAACACTTCCAGCAGCACCGGGTCAACGCTGGTGCCTGCGGCCATTCGGCGCGGCCTGGGCTGGATCCGCTCGAGTTCGAGGTGATTGAGAGGCGTGACCCTCGCCTGCCAGCCAGGCTCGACCACCGTGGTGGCGTTTCGCTCGGCGATGATCGCCGGCCCTTCGATTCGGTCGGCCGGGCGCAAATCCTCGCGCCGGAAGAGTGCGGCCGAATGCCACCCGTCCTTGCCGTCCCGGCCTTCGGTGTACATCGGGACGAGGTCGAGCGGACGAAGGGCGTCGGACCTTGCCGTCAGCTGCTCGCCTTCGACTGGTGTTTCGCCGGCGATGAGCGTCTCAACCGATACGGCCTCGACGATCAGCGGCTTACCGACCATCAGAAAAGCGAACCGCTTGCGATAGGCTGCTTCGAATCCCTCAACCAGTTCTGCGAGGCTCCCGGCAGTCGTCACCAGCGCGGTGTCGGTGCCGGCATAGCGGATATGGACCCGACGCTCGGATCGAAGTGTGCCCAGCGTGCTCTGCTGGCTCGCGAGCTCGGCCTTCGCCTGAGCCTCCAATTGATCGAGCGCTGCCTCGATGATGGGAATCGCAGTCTCGGTCAGCGGCGTCTCGACGGTTCGCTCCCGGATCAAGCTCTGGTCGGCGAGCCCCATCCCATAGGCACTCAGGACGCCGGCCAAGGGGTGGATGAAGACCCGGCTCATGCCCAGTGCATCGGCAACCAGGCAGGCATGTTGCCCGCCGGCGCCGCCGAAACACTGCAAGGTATAGCGAGTGACATCGTACCCACGAGCGACGGAAATCTTCTTGATCGCATTTGCCATCTGTTGGACGGCGATACGGATGAATCCCTGGGCGCAGGCGGGCGCGCTCAGGCCGGTCTGCTGCGCCAATTCGTCAAATCGACGCTTGACCACCTGGTCGTCCAAGGGCTGATCAGCCTGTGGCCCAAAGGTCGACGGGAAATGCTTGGGCTGGATCTTGCCAACCAGCAGGTTGGCATCGGTAACCGCCAAGGGGCCGCCGCGTCGGTAGCAGGCCGGCCCGGGGTTCGCGCCGGCGCTTTCCGGGCCCACCCGCATCCGAGCGCCATCAAATTGAAGGATCGAACCACCGCCCGAGGCCACGGTGTGGATGCTCATCATCGGTGCGCGCATTCTCACGCCAGCGACCAAAGTCTCGAACTCACGTTCGAATTGCCCCGCATAGTGGCTGACATCGGTGGAGGTCCCGCCCATGTCGAAACCAATCACCTGGTGGTGCCCAGCGCGTTCCGCCGTTCGGGCCATCCCGACGATTCCACCCGCCGGTCCCGAAAGAATGGCGTCTTTGCCTTGGAAGGCGCGTGCGTCAGCAAGGCCACCGGAGGACTGCATGAAGTAAAGCCGCACCCCTGGGAGCTCAGCGGCCACCTGATCGACGTAACGCCGCAGGATGGGTGACAGGTAGGCATCGACCACCGTGGTGTCGCCCCGGCTGACGAATTTCATCAGGGGGC
>CAZAVT010000393.1:0-3085 GCA_964488395.1 uncultured Burkholderiaceae bacterium
TGTCCTGGCAATACGCGCTGGCAGCGTCCCTGACCATCCGCTCATCGTCGGTCAATTGGGCATCGAGGAGAAAGGGATCCTGCCAATTGAAGGCAGCAGCGCGTTGGCTGGACATCGTGACTCCTAGGGGAAATGCTGGACGGGTTTAGTCTGTATTCTATCGCCAAGCTGACCGTGACCGAGCCTAAGTCCCGCGTCACACGGGGTCAGTCCGGGATCACCGCAGTCGCCTCGATCTCGACCTTGGCCTGAGACTCCATCAGAGCAAGCACTTGGACGGCCGTCATCACCGGGTAGTGCACCTCGCCGTCCGTGCCGCGCATCAGTTCGCGATAGATGCGGCCGATCTCCCGGCCCCCTGCGAGATACGCGTCGCGGTCAGTCAGATACCAGGTCATGCGCACGATGTGGCCCGGGTGGCCGCCTGCCTGGGCAAGCACGGCGAGCACATTGGCAAGTGCCTGCCGAGTCTGCCCGACCAGATCCTCGCTTGGGAAACGACACTGCTCATCCCAGCCGATCTGCCCGGCAATCGAGACCAGGGTGCCACGTGCGGCGATGCCGTTCGAATAGCCGCGGGGCCGGGCCCATTCAGGGGGTTGGAGGATCGTCATCATGGTCTCTGGGCTCCCGGAACCAGCAGGGCATGGCGTTGGTTGATCAGGTGACGGCCTTGCGCTTGCGCCAGCGCGGATCGTCCCAGGCTCGCGACTCGATCAGCCTGGCGAGGGTCTCGACCGCTTGCCAGACATCGATATGGCGCAGATAGAGCGGCGCGAAGCCAAAGCGCAGGATATCGGGCGCGCGGAAGTCGCCAATCACACCCGCGTCGATCAGCGCCTGCATCAGGGCGTAGCCGCGCTGCGGGTCCTCGCAGGCGAGGCTCACCTGATTGCCGCGCGCAATCGGATCTCGTGGACTGACGAGTCTGAGCCCCGCGCCCGCGCAACGCTCTTCGAAACGCCGGATAAAGCATTCGCACAGGCTGCGCGCCTTGACCTCGAGTCCGGACAGGCCGCCCAGCGGTCGGGCCCGTTCGAAGATCTCAAGCGCTGCGTCGAGAGCGATCATTGACAGAACCGGTGGCGTCCCGCAGGCGAGCTGGTCGATGCCAGCGGCGGGCCGATAGTGAGGCTCGAACGCGAACGGCTCGGCGTGGCCGAGCCAGCCTGAAAGCGGCTGGCGCAGGTCGCTGTGATGCCGTCGCGCCACAAAGGCAAAGGCGGGCGCGCCGGGTCCGCCGTTGAGATACTTGTAGCCGCAGCCGACGGCGAAGTCGACCTCCGCCTGGTTGAGCTGGACCTGGAAGGCGCCCGCCGAATGCGCCAGGTCCCACAGCACCAGGGCTCCGGCCTGATGGGCTGCCGCCGTCACAGTCGCGAGATCGAACTTGTGCCCGCTGCGGTAATCGACCTGCGTGAGCATCAGAACGCCCACCCGTTCGTCGAGCGATTCGAGCACTTGGTCGCGTTCGACCCGTTCAATTCGCCAGCCCCCTGCCTGCTGGCCAATCAGGCCTTCGGCGATGTAGAGGTCGGTCGGAAAATTGCCTGCTTCGGTGAGAATCACCCGACGGTCGGTCCGCATCGCCAGTGCGGCTGCGAGAAGCTTGTAGAGGTTGACCGAGGTCGAGTCGGCGGCGATGACCTCATCGTCTTGTGCGCCGATCAGCTGGGCAATCTTCGCACCTACGCGGCGCGGCAGGTCGATCCAGCCGGCATCATTCCAACTGCGGATGAGACCTTGGCCCCATTCGAGGCTCACAGCCTGGCAACGCGCCCAAGGAATTGCCGTCCAGATGGATCACGCCGGCCGGTAAGGCGAACGCACTGACGAGGCTCGCGAACGCATCGCGGCGGTCGGCCTCCCGGCATTGCGCCAGATCGAATGCGGTGGATGGGGCGCCGGACTCCATCGAAATTACTTTAGACTTAAAGCATTTCTAGGGCAAGCGCGAGACCGGCGTCCAGTGCCGACTGAACGCCCTCCCAAGTCTCGTTCGCCCACGCCTTGTCTTCGATCCCGGAGTGACCATGCGCATCGATCTGATTGGCGGCGGGCCCGCCGGGCTCTATTCGGCGATCCTGCTCAAGAAGCGCTACCCGCGCGCGACGATCGAGGTCACCGAGCGCAATCGGCCCGATGACACCTTTGGGTTCGGTATCGTCCTCTCGGCGGAAACGCTGAGCAACCTGCGGCGGGCCGACGAGCCCAGCCACGACGAGATCGCCGCACAATTTGCCTACTGGGACGACATCCATGTCCAGTTCAAGGGCGATGTCCTGGCTTCCTCGGGCCACGGCTTTTCTGGGATCAGCCGGCTGGTCCTGCTGTCGATCCTGCAGCGTCGCGCCGCCGATTTGGGTGTCCGGGTGCGTTACAGCACCGAGGACGCTGGACCCGATGCGCATGTCGGTGCGGATCTGGTGATCGCTTCGGACGGTATCAACAGCACCCTCCGTGAACGCTGGCGCGAGGCCTTCGAGCCGACGGTCGACCTGCGCAGCAACCGCTTCGTGTGGCTGGGCGCGAAGATGAGTCTGCCCGCCTTCTACTACAGTTTTCGCGAGCATGCAGGCGGCATTTGGAACATGCACGCCTATCAGTACCGACCGGGCGAATCGACGATCGTGATCGAGACCACCGATGAGGCCTGGCGGGCCAGCGGGCTCACGGTGACCGACGAGGCGGCGACGGTGGCGCTGGTCGAGCGGGTCTTCGGCGAGGATCTGCGGGGTGCGAGGGTGCTCGCCAATCGCTCCCATTGGCGGCAATTTCCGACCATCAGCTGCGCACGCTGGCATCACGTCCACCTCGACACGCCGTTTGTCTTGATGGGCGACGCGGCACACACCGCACATTTCTCGATCGGTTCGGGCACCAAGCTCGCAATGGAAGATGCGATCGCGATCGACGCGGCGATCGGTGAGGTGATCGATGCGCGGTCGGTCGAGGACGGCGCAGGGCGGCCGGGGCTTGAGCGGATGCGCACCGCGCTCGAGCGCTACGAGGCGTCCCGCCGCGACGAGGTTGGCCGCATTCAGCATTCGGCCAATGTCTCATTGGTTTGGTTCGAGAATGTGCG
>CAZAVT010000394.1:0-3065 GCA_964488395.1 uncultured Burkholderiaceae bacterium
GCCCGTTCATGATCTCAACGATGGCAGCGGCTGCCGCCTTGCCATGCTGGTTGGCCATGTGGCCCGACTTGGGCATCGCCGGCGCCGAAAACGTCGAATCGCCGAGCACGTGAATGCCCTTGGCAGCAGTCGACTCCATCGTGATCCAGTCGACCCCGCACCAGAGCTTGTTCATATTGACCAGACCGGCCTTCTGAGCGAGCTCTCCCGCAGCCATTGGGGGCACGACATTGAGCACATCAGCCGCGACCCGGTCGCCCAGCTCGGTGATCGCCGCGAGCTTGGTCGAATCGACCTCGGTCACCGCACTGTTGGCACGGTAGTCGATCATGCCCTTGTACGGGCCATTCCAGGCGGCGAGAAAGAGGCCCTTCTTGGATACGATGTCGGGATTGGCGTCGAGCACGATGATTTTCGAGCGGGGCTTGGCCGCCTTGAAGTAGCTTGCCACCTGACAGACCCGCTCGTAGGGGCCGGGCGGGCAGCGATAGGGGGCACGCGGGATCGACAGGACATACGTGCCGCCGTCGGGCATCGCGACCAGTTGCTCGCGCAGTGCCACCGTCTGGGGACCCGCTTTCCAGGCGTGGAGGATCCGCTTTTGGGCCTCGGCATTGAGCCCCTGGACCGCACCAAACTGGAAATCGACCCCAGGGGAGACCACGATACGGTCAAAACGCTGATCGGCGAGCTTGTTGAAGCTCACCATCATCTTGGCCGGGTCGATCGACAGCACCGAGTCGTTCATGACCAGGACGCCTGCCTTGCGCAGCCCATCATAGGAAACGGTCAGGTCAGAAATCTGACGATGGCCGCCGATGACGAGATTGGACAAGGGGCAAGAGACGAAGGCGGTTTCGCGCTCGACGAGCATCACTTCGATCTCGCCACCGCCCCATTGACGCAGGTACTTGGCAGCCGTCGCGCCACCAAAACCGCCACCCACGACGAGCACCCGACCCAGCTTGCGAGTTGCAACCGGAGGAGCGGCGGTGCTCGCGCAGCCACTCAGGAGGCCGCTGCCCGTGGCCACGAGCAGTGCCGCACCACCCGAGGTCGAGAGCCTGCGACGCGTGACGTTGATGACATTTTTCATGTTGGGGTCTCCTCGGCGTGTTATTTGGACGGCTTCTGCGCGGCGAAATAGGCTGCCATCTGAGTGATCTCTGCGTCGCTATAGCCCTTGGCCAGCTGGTGCATGATCGTGCCCTGCCGCTTGCCGGTTTTGAAGGCGAGCATTTGCTCACTGATGTAGGCCGCTGAGAGGCCCGCCAAGGCCGGCATGCCCCCACCGTTGGCGGCCTGGCCGTTGGTGCCGTGGCAATTCGCGCAATTGGCCGCGAGATAGCGAACATCGGTCGATTGGGCCGACGCCGTGCCGGCCGTTGCAGCGAGGATCAGGGCCCCAAGGACCACTCGGGGAGACGGTGTGCGCATGTCAGGTCCTCCAGCGGAAATCAATCGTGGTGAGATGAGGCGAACGAAGGGCGAAGTATCTTACGACCTGGATCTGAACGCCAGCGACCTGTGTACGACAAAAATCAGGGAGAGCGCAAGCGCTGGCGGGCGTCGTCGAGCCGCTGGTCAAGATAGGCCGCATAAAAATCCCGAGCGCCATAGCCCACCAGTCGCTCGGCCACTTCGCCCTGGGGGCCGAGAAAAACCACGGTGGGGGCGATCTTGACCGAGAGCCGTTGGGCGAGTTCGCGCCCGTTGGCGACACCTTCCAGCACTGCGGGACGGGACGCGCTCGACTCGCCAGCAAATGGCCGATGATCGACGAGATCGAGTTCGAGGTAGACCACTCCCCGATGCTCCTGCTCGCTCCTCAAGGCGTCCAGATGCTCTCGGCGCAGCGCCCGACAATAGGGGCAGCCAGGCGTTGAAAACAGGATGACAACCGGTCTTGTCCCTGCCAGGAGCGTGGTTGCAAGGCGTGGCACGATGACATCGCTCGCCACGAGTGCTGGCTCACGCTGCGCGGGCTCGGCAGCCACCGACGGCGCAGTGACGGCGAGCAGCGCCCCGAGGAACACGAGTGCAACGATCATTGACTGTATGCGCATGAACGCATATTCTTTGATTCCGAGCGTCAAAATCGCGCGGGCTGCACGCTGACTTTTGGCGAAGCGTTTGGAGGAAGAGTGGATCGACAACTCGATCAGGTTCTTGAATCGGTCTCAGGCTATTTTGCCTTACTTTCCGAACCGACACGGCTGCGCATCCTGCACGCGATCTGCGACGGTGAGCGAACCGTGAGCGACATCGTGAGCGCGACCGGCGCCACCCAGACCAATGTGTCGCGCCACCTCAATGCCATGTACAAGGCGGGCGTGCTGCTTCGTCGACGCGAAGCCAACTTCACGTGGTATTCGGTCGCCGATCGGACCGTCACCGAGATCTGCCGCATGGTGTGCATTCACATTGCGTCACGCGACGACGATCGCAACGCGGGACGACTGCTCGAATTTGCCGCCGATCTCGGCGCAGCAGCGCACTCGTCAGGGCACCGGCACCCGTCGACTCGCAAAGCCCTAGGAACTCACCGATGAGCAAGGATTCAACGCCCACCCCGGGCCGAATCGTCCAGGCGCCCGACGCACCACAGGGCAAGAGCCCGCGACGTCGATTCCTCGGGGGCGCGATCGCAGGAAGTGCCGGAGCCCTCCTCACCGCCGGACGCGCCACCGCTCAGGAAGCTCAGGGCGTACAGGGCCCGGGGGATCCTGCGATCCTCGAGCTGCCTGCGCATACCCGCGGACTGGGGCAACCCGTCGCCGCCCGGGCCTACGGACTGCCCTCGAAATACGAAGCCAGTTTGCAGCGCAGAGAAAGCCCCGGCCTGACGCGGGTGTCCGCGGCGTCCGTCAGTTTCACCCCCTGGCAAGGTCTCTTCGGGACCATCACCCCGAACGGCCTGCACTTTGAAAGGCACCATCAGGGCTGGTGGGACATCGACCCTGCGCAGCATCGGCTGATGATCAACGGTCTGGTCCGCGAGGCCCGGGTCTTCACCATGAATGACCTCATGCGTCTGCCCTCCGTGTCGCGGATCCACTTCATCG
>CAZAVT010000395.1:0-278 GCA_964488395.1 uncultured Burkholderiaceae bacterium
GGTCACGCCGAAGCTCTTGTCGTTGGTGCCGACCCAGGCGAGCCCGAGCACCCAGCCGGAGTAGTCCTTGCTCACGCCCAGCTTGTAGTCGGCGATGGTGGAACGAACGTGAAAATCGGCGGCATTCTTGAGCCGCAGCAGCCCGACGTGCGCATTGAGGGTGAGGCCTCCCCCCAGATCCTGATTGGCCGCCAGGTCCAGGTAGATCGTGCCGTCGGTGTCGGGCAGGCGTGAGCCACCCGGCTTGGTGCGGGCGAGCGCTCCGTAGGCGAAGTAGT
>CAZAVT010000395.1:288-3061 GCA_964488395.1 uncultured Burkholderiaceae bacterium
AGTAGTCGGTCAGCGCGTAATAAAGCTTGCCGGAGAAGGGGCCCGAGGAAAGGCCGAAGTAGAGCTCGGAGTTATCGATCCGAGGGCCGCCGGCAGCGGTGCTCCCGGCGTACATGTAGTGCAGCGCACCGACGTCAAACTCGAGCTCACCCAACTTGCCCTTGTAGCCGCCATAGAAGTCCGACTCGAGGCTCGCACCGCCGTAGAGCGATTGCTCGATCGACGAGTTCCAGTTGCCGACGTAGAAGCCGCCCGGCAGGGCGTAGTCGATCCCGCCCTGCAAGGCAGGCTTGTAGTTGGTCTGGGTATAACCACGGAACCGGTAATCACTGATGATGGTCAGGTTGCCGGTCAGCGGGTTCGGATCCGCGGCCAACACGTTCAATGACAGCGCGAGGAAGGGCGCGGCGAGTAGCATTTTTTTCATCGTGAGCTCCAATCGGTGAGGAAGGGCATCGAGGAATGAGGCTGTTCAAACCAGCATTTCCCGTGCCAGGCTTGAAAAGGGGCGGGACTAGGGCGCTCTCGGTCCAGAAGGCCCACGAGAGGGATGAGTCGCTCCGCCGCAAGCGGGAGCTCCGCACCAGAGCGGTGCGGGGCGGGCGGCTGTGCACCGAGCGTGTGCGTGTTGCGGGACGGCCGTTCGCGCGGGTTGGCGTGATAAGCTCAATCGCCCGTCGTCGGTTCCGTCAGGCTTGTCTCGCCGAGACAGGCGGGCCGCCGCCTCAACGATGACTCAAGCCACGCCCGCCCAGCTGTTTGCCGAAGCCCAAGCCAGGATCCTCGCACTTCTGCGTTCGAGCCCGGCGGCCGATCTCGAACGCAATCTGAAAGCGCTTCTCGAGCAGACCTTCGAGAAAGTCGATCTGGTAACCCGGAGCGCGCTCGAGATCGAGCGTGAGCGACTGGATCGGCTCCAGGCAAGGGTGGCCGCGCTCGAGGCGCGCCTCGCAGGCGACCCCGGGGACCACCGCCCGCCCAACGATTGAACCGACTTTCGGGCGGGTCGACGGCCCGGTCGATGGTTCAAAGACCCGCGATGCCGCGCGGTGCGTGCTCCGGTTCGAGATGGGCGGTGCATCCCGCCCACTCGAGGCGCCAGGGCGGACCATCGACCAAGAGCGTGACCGAGGTGTTGGCGATTGTGAGGGGTCGCCGGGCGGCCGGCGCTTCAGAAAACCGTGCCTCGATGACGGCGCGAATCCAAAGACCGTGACTGACAAGCACCAGGTCGGCCTGCGGGTTCGATCGGGCGAGCACCGTCAGCCGATCGAGCGTGAGCAGCGAGCGCTCCCGAAATTCGGCAAGTGATTCACCGCCCGGCGGCGCGTCTTCCATGGTCAGGGGATCGACCGGCATTCCGTCATAGGGCTGTCCTCGCAGCGCCCCGAAGTCGCGCTCCCGCAGGCCCTGCTCGAGGCGCAGATCGAGCCCACAAAGCGCAGCGATCGGCTCGGCCGTCTGGCGCGCGCGCGGCGCGTCCGACGACACCACCATCGCCGGGCGCCACTGCCGGGCGACGCGCTGGGCAAGGCTCGCCGCCTGCTCGAGACCCCGGGCTGAAAGCGGCGTGTCAAAGGGCTGCAAGGTTCGCGCCACGTTAAGAGCGGTCTCGGCATGCCGGACCAGGATGATGGCCATTGACTCTCCCCTCGTTAACGCGGCCCTCGCTCAGCTCGCCCCCTGGGCGGTAGGGCCGACACCGCGAAGCCTCGGCCCTCAGACCTGGCCATCCGACCCAGGTTCACCCAGACAGCCACCCCACCGCGCCGGTACCGTGAACGGACTGCGGCGGCCGCAGCCCGCCCGATCCCCTTCACCCTCACCCGGAGGCTCTCAGAATTGAAGCATCCCAGCAAGCACCTGGCCCCGGGGCGCACGCCATGAGTCTCGCCGTGGTCCGCTCCCGGGCACTGGTCGGACTGCAGGCGCCCGAGGTCCGTGTCGAGGTCCACTTGAGCAATGGCCTGCCCGCCTTCCATATCGTCGGTCTGCCCGAGGCGGCCGTGCGCGAGAGCCGGGAGCGAGTCCGGTCGGCCATCCTGCAGCAGGGTTTTGCGTTCCCGTCTCGCCGTCTGACCGTCAACCTCGCGCCCGCTGACCTGCCCAAGGACTCCAGTCGCTTCGACCTCCCGATCGCGGTCGGGATCCTCGTGGCGAGCGGGCAGGCGAGCGGCGACGCACTTGAGATGCACGAGTTTGTCGGCGAACTCTCGCTCACTGGCGAGTTGCGTCCGACGCGGGGCATCCTGCCGATGGTGCTCGCTGTGCGCGACGCAGCGCTAGCTCGGCGCCTGGTGCTGCCTTCTGCCTGTGCCGACGAAGCCGTCCTCGCACCAGACCTGCGCGCACTCGCCGCCAACGACCTGCGGCAGGTTCTGGCTCACCTCCAGGGGGTCTCCCCGCTCGTACGCCTGGCGCATCAGCGCCCGGACTGCGGGCCGCCCGAAGGGACCGATCTGCAACACATCAAGGGGCACCGTGAGGCCAAGCGGGCCCTTGAGCTCGCCGCAGCCGGCGCTCACTCCCTCTTGATGGTCGGCCCGCCGGGCGCTGGCAAGTCGCTGCTCGCAAGCGCGCTCGCGCCGCTGCTGCCACCGCTTGCCGACAGCCAGGCCCTCGAGGTCGCAGCGGTGCTCGCCTTGCGCAGCCGGCTGGAGCTCAAGCACTGGGGACGTCGCCCGGTGCGTAGCCCCCATCACAGCGCCTCGGCCGCCGCGATCACCGGCGGTGGCAACCCACCGCGCCCCGGCGAGATCAGTCTCGCGCATCA
>CAZAVT010000396.1:0-3038 GCA_964488395.1 uncultured Burkholderiaceae bacterium
CAAGCCCGTGGGGCAGGATCAGCTTCTCGATCGACCCAGTGCAGCGCGAGAGCTGGGGCTGGAGGGCGCGGTCCTCCATTTCGACGAACTGATGGCCGCTGCGATCGACAGCATCCCTGCCTGTCCCGGAGAGGCTTTACTACGTCATCTGGTCGCCTCCGAGGCACGCCGATTGGTGCCGAGCGAGGGTATGGCGGGACAGGTCCGTGAGCGCTCTCGCCGGCAGACTCCACCCCCGGTGCGAGCGCCGCAAGGAACGCTACCGTGAGTGGCGGCAGCACCAGCGCGGGCTCGCACCGCGACGCTTCCACAACGGTGTTGGGGGGAGGTCGCCCGCCGTCGGGCTGGGCCGACTGGCGCAACCGTTGGCTGACGAGTCCGCGCTTTCGGCGCTGGGCAAGTCGCGTTCCCGGGTTTGCCGCCATCAGTCGATGGCAGTCGCGCCGGCTGTTCGACCTCGTGGCTGGCTTCACCTATAGCCAGGTCCTGCTCGCCTGTGTGCAGTTCGACCTGTTCGAGCGTCTGGCGGGTGGACCCGTTGGCCCGGATCAACTCGCGCGAGACCTGGCGGTGCCGCCCGAAAGCGTTGACATCCTACTGAGGGCGGCGGTTTCGCTGGGCTTGCTCGAGTGGCGGCAAGACGGACGCGTGGGTTTGGGCCTGCTGGGCGCCGTGATGGTCGACAACGAGCCGCTGACGGCGCTGGTGCGTCACCATCAGGCGGTCTACCAGGATCTCATCGATCCAGCAGCGAGCCTGCGCGATCCGGCACGTCCCACCCGCATGCGTGATTACTGGGCCTATGCGCGTGCGGCGGGAGAGGACGCGGGTCGCAGCCTGCCGGCCAATGCCGTGGCTGAGTACTCGGCGCTGATGTCGGCATCCCAGCCCCTGATCGCCGAACAGGTCCTCGATGCCTACGACTTCTCGCGCCATCGACAGGTGCTCGATGTCGGCGGCGGACAGGGCACCTTCCTCGCCGAGGTGGCGCGGCGACACGCGGGGCTGCGGCTGCAGTTGTTCGACCTGCCTGCGGTCGCGCAACTCGCCCGCGAGCGCCTGAGCGAGCAAGGGCTCGGCGCGCGCATCGATTGCCACGGCGGCAGCTTCTTCGACGATCCACTGCCCACGGGCGCTGACCTGGTGACGCTGGTGCGTGTGGCCTACGACCATCCCGATGAACGGGTGGTCCGCATCCTGAGCGCCATCCGTCGGGTCTTGCAGCCCCGAGGCGGTCATCTGCTGCTCGCTGAACCGCTCGCCGGAACGCCTGGCGCCCGGGCCATGGGCGATGCCTATTTTGGCCTGTACCTGCTCGCGATGGGCAAGGGTCGGGCCCGTACTGCCGAGTCTCTTGGCCTTCTGTTGCGCCAGGCGGGCTTCACCGACATTCGGGCCGTGTCGACCCGGCTGCCTCTTCAGACCGGGGTGCTGCTCGCCAGGGTCGACGCAGTCGGCGAGCGCCAATGATGATCCGGACGCAACACCTGATGCACGGCCATGGTTGACAACGCCCAAAAAAAGCCTACGATGTCTCAAATAAATGACAACACAGGTTGTCAGATTGAGCTGACATAGGAGACCGCGTGCCCCTTACCGCATCCGCCGTTGTCTTCGAGGGCCCTCGCAAGCTCTCGACGAGGGCGCTCGACCTGATGGCGCCCGGTCCAGCCGATGTGCTCGTCAGGACGCTCTACAGCGGGGTCAGCACCGGCACCGAGCGACTCTTCTATACCGGCGAGATGCCGTCGTTCCCGGGTATGGGCTATCCGCTGGTTCCTGGCTATGAGACTGTGGGCGAGGTCCTCGAGGCGCCGGCAAGCTCTGGCTTGCGTGCCGGGGATCGTGTCTTTGTGCCTGGTGCCAATTGCTACGGCGAGATCAAGGGGCTCTTCGGTGGCGCGGCCTCACAGATCGTCACTGCCGCCCATCGGGTCCTGCCGATCGATCGTTCGCTTGCGGTCGATGGCGTGCTGTTTGCGCTCGCCGCGACCGCGCATCATGCGGTGCGCGCGCCCGGCGCCGGACTGCCCGATCTCGTGATCGGTCACGGTGCCCTGGGCCGGCTGATCGCCCGCATTGCCTGTGCCTACGGTGGCGACCCGATCGTTTGGGAGCTCAATCCCGAGCGACGTGATTCCGATGGTCAGTACGCTGTGGTCGTCCCAGAGTCCCCGGCTCGTCGCCGTTTCAACACCATCATCGATGCGAGCGGCTTTGGCGGTGGCATCGATCACTGGATCGACGCGCTCGCGCCCCGCGGCGAATTGGTTCTGGCGGGCTTCTACACGCAGCGCCTGAGCTTTGACTTCGTGCCGACCTTCCTGCGCGAGAGCCGCATCCGCATTGCGGCCCAATGGCAGCCCCAGGATCTCGAAGCGGTTCGTCAGCTGGTGCTCGACGGCGAGCTGTCGCTCGCCGACATCGTGACCTCCCGGTCTTCGGCGGCTGATGCGGTTGATGCCTACCGTCAAGCCTTTGAAGACCCCCAATGTCTGAAGATGGTTCTTGACTGGAGTGCGACCCAATGAGCGCTGCCCCCTCCACGCAGGCCCAGGCGGCCACCGTGCAATTGATGATGCGGACCCGGCTGAGCGCTGAGGCGTCCGTTGATCCCGATCCGGTTGCGACTGGCCCGGTGACCAAGGAAACCCAGATCATCGCGATCTATGGCAAGGGCGGTATCGGCAAGAGCTTCACCCTCGCCAACCTGTCCTACATGATGGCTCAGCAGGGTCGCAAGGTGCTGCTGATTGGCTGCGATCCGAAAAGCGACACCACCTCGCTCCTCTTCGGTGGTAAGGCCTGCCCAACCATCATCGAGACTTCCTCGCGCAAGAAACTGGCGGGCGAGGCTGTTTCGATTGGCGATGTCTGCTTCAAGCGCGATGGTGTCTTCGCGATGGAACTTGGCGGCCCCGAGGTCGGTCGTGGTTGCGGTGGTCGCGGGATCATCCATGGCTTCGAGACGCTCGAAAAACTTGGTTTTCATGACTGGGGTTTCGACTACGTGTTGCTCGACTTCTTGGGCGACGTCG
>CAZAVT010000397.1:0-3026 GCA_964488395.1 uncultured Burkholderiaceae bacterium
GGCTTAGATCCCGCCCTAGTGGCGCTGTCCACGGGCCAGCTGGCCCTCCAGCCACTGGCTGTACTTGGACATGGCAAAGCAGTAGGCCCAGTAAACCAGGATCGAGAACAGAAAGGCCTCGACGATGTAGTTGCGCCAGGCGATATCGGTCTCGACGGATTTTTTGACGGCGTAGGCGAAATCGTAAATGCCGATGATGACGACCAGCGACGTGTCCTTGAACACTGAAATGAAGATGTTGACGATCGGCGGAATCGAAATCTTGAGCGCCTGGGGCAGGATGATCAGGCCCATCATGCGCCAGTAGGACAGACCCAGCGCCTCTGCGGCCTCGTATTGACCTCGTGCAACCGCCTGCAGGCCACCCCGCACCGCTTCGGCCATGTAGGCGGCGATGAAGAGAATGATCGCCACCTGGGCGCGCAGCAACTGCTCGATCCGTACACCCTCGGGCATGAAGAGCGCGAACATCACCGACGCCATGAACAGCACCGTGATGAGCGGGACGCCCCGGATCACCTCGATGTAGATCACCGAGAAGGCCCGGATGACGGGCAGTTTCGAGCGTCGGCCCAGGGCGAGCAAAACGCCCAGCGGAAACGCGAAGCCGATTCCGAAGATCGCGAGAATCAAGGTGACCGGGAGTCCGCCCCACTGTTCTGCCTTGACGGGCGTGAGACCCAGACCGCCGCCCATCAGCCAAAAGGACAGGGCAATGCCGCCGACCCAGATGACCACCAGCCAGCGGTTCCAGAACCAGCGCAGCGCCGACACCACGATCAGACCGGTGAGAACGACGATGGCTGCACCGGGGCGCCACTGCTCGCCAAAGGGGTAGGTGCCGAACAGCATGAAGCGGATCTTGTCCCAGACGACGCTCCAGCAGGCGCCCTGGCCGCGTGCGGCCTCGCAGGCGCTGGGCGGTTGCGCGCCCCAAACGGCATCCCAGAAGAGCCAGCCGAGCGCGCCCGGCAACACCCAGGCGAGACCGGCTACGATCAGCACGGTGAGCACCGCATTGAGCGGCGTCGAAAAAAGGTTGGCGCGTAGCCAGGCGATCACCGCCATCTCAGCGCTCCACCAACCGGACATGCCGGTTGTACCAGTTCATGAACGCCGAGATGGCGAGGCTGATGAGCAGGTACACCCCCATCAGGATGGCGATCGCCTCGAGCGCCTGTCCCGTCTGGTTCATCGTCGTGTTGGCAACCGAGACCAGATCGGGGTAACCCACAGCCACGGCGAGCGAGGAGTTCTTGGTGAGATTCAGGTACTGACTGGTCATGGGAGGGATGATCACCCTGAGCGCCTGGGGCAGGGTGACGAGCCGCAATCGCTGGGAAGGACTCAGGCCCAGCGACATGGCCGCCTCGGATTGTCCTCGGTCAACGGCGAGAATGCCCGCGCGGACCACCTCCGCGATGAATGCGGCGGTGTAAGTGGACAAGCCGATCAAGAGCGTCATGAACTCGGGGGAAATCTTGATGCCGCCCTGAAAATTGAAGCCTGCGAGTCTGGGGTGTTCGATCTCGGTGGGCGCGCCCATCACCGCCCACACGATGAGCGGCAGGCCCAAGGTGAGCGCCAGGGCGGGCCAGATGAGCGGCATTGGCTGGCCGGTGAGGGCCTGCCTGCGCTGCGCCCATCGTCGCCACAGCCAGGCGAGGCCGAGGCCGACCCCGAGCGCCCAGGGCATGACCGACCAGGCCGGATGGGCCGCCGGCCAGGCGAGCATGACGCCACGTTGGCTGAGAAAGACCCAGAACCCAAAGGCAATTGCCTGCCGGACTCCCGGCAGCATCGTGAAGAGCCCATACCAGACGAACAACTGCAGGAGCAGTGGCACGTTTCGCATCAGCTCGACGTAGGCCGAGGCCAGTCGCGCAACGAGCCAATTCGACGACAGTCGGGCGATACCGATCAGGGTGCCCAACAGGGTCGCGATCACGATACCGATCCATGCCACGTGCAGGGTATTGAGCACTCCGACCGCGAGTGCTCGCGCGTAGCTCATCGACGGGCCGTACTCGATCCGCGTCTCAGCAATCTCGAACCCGGCCTCGCGATCGAGAAAGGCGAAACCCACCTGGATCTGGCGTGTCGCCAGATTGTGCAAGGTATTGGAAAAGAGATACCAGCCGATGCCGCCGATCGCAGCAATCAGCAACAGCTGCCAAAAAATGCCGCGCGCGCGCTCGCTTTTCAGCAGCATTGCTCGCAGCCGCTCGTTGGCCCGCAAGACGACCCGCCGACCCGGTCAGGGGCCGGCAGGCAGGGTCGGGCAAAGGCGAACCCGATCATCCTGGTCGTCCTAATGCGTCGCCGCTGCGCTTCGGTATTGCTCAACGCAATGGCGGTGCGTACATCAGGCCACCATCTCGCCACTGAGCATTGACGCCACGGGCGATGCCGATCGGACCGATGTTGCGCTGGTACATCTCACCGTAGTTGCCCACGGCCTTGATCACCTTGACCAGCCAGTCGTTGTCGAGGCCAAAACCCTTGCCAACATCTCCGGTCTTGCCCACGAGACGCATGATGACCGGGTCCTTGGACTCGGCAGCAAGCTTGTCGACATTGGCGGCGGTGACGCCATACTCTTCGGCCTCGATGATGCCGAACAGTGCCCAACGAACGATGGCGAAGAACTCCCAGTCGCCGCGACGGACCATGGGACCCAGCGGCTCCTTGGAGATCGCCTCGGGCAGGATCACGTAATCGTCCTTGTTGGCCGCCTTGAGCCGAGTGGCAGCCAGACCCGAGATGTCGGTTGTGTAGACATCGCAGCGGCCCGAGAAGAATGCCTGCTCGACCTGGCTCAGATCGCTGATCACCACCGGCTTGAAGGTCATCTTCTTGCTGCGGAAGTAATCGCTGAGGTTGAGTTCGGTGGTAGTCCCGGGCTGAACGCAGACGGTTGCGCCGTTCAACTCGGTCGCACTTTTCACGCCCAGCTTCTTGGGCACCATGAAGCCCTGGCCGTCGTAGAACAGGGTGCCGGCAAACATCGAACCCATGGTCGCGTC
>CAZAVT010000398.1:0-2504 GCA_964488395.1 uncultured Burkholderiaceae bacterium
GCGGTGCCGGTCGGCATTGATCAGGATTCCCGTTGTAGCATTTGAGGCTTGGCGTCACGTACCTACAGGCCGTGTCCGATGAATGATCCTGGCTCGTCCCGTCCCATTCGCCCTTCTGGTGTCGCGCCCGGTCAACGAGTCGACGCGAGGGCGTTGTTGGAGTCGCTGCATGCCCTGAGACTGGGGCCTCGTGGTGCGGAGTTCTGGAACGAATTCTGTGCGAGCGCAGCCCAACTGTGCCGTGCGGGCTCGGCGATCGCCGTGGCGCATGAGGATTCTGGCTGGCGGCCGTTGGGGGGCTTCCTCCTTCTCGAGAGCGGGCTCGAGGCGCGCTGGCCGACCCAGCTGGCCGACCTCCTTGAACGCATCGGTGACAAGGGCTTTGGCATCTCTCCCGCGGCCTTTGGCAGTGGTGCGATCAGCGTGGCGATCCGGCTGAGAGGCGAGGGCGATTGCATCCTGCTGCTTGAGATCGCCGAGACCGAGCGGCCGAGGTTGAATGAGCTGATTCTGCGGGCGCAGCTCATCTCGGACATCCCCCTGAGCGCGTCGAGGCCGTCGGCCGCTGCGGCCGACGACGGGTTGGCCGCGGGCGCAGCCGCCGGTGCTCCGTTGACCCGTGGCGTGCTGTCGAGTCCGCCTGCGGGGGCGGGCGGCACGAGCACGGCGGAGCTGCTGGGCTGGCTCGAACTGGTGGTTCGGGTCACCCGTCACCGGCAATTCGGCCCCGCATCGCTGGAACTGGTCAACGCGGTCGCAGCCCGCCTCGGCTGGACTCAGGTCTTCCTCGGTTGGCGTCGCGGTCCCTACGTGCGAGTTCGGGCGATCAGCCACCTCGATCGCTTCGAGCGGCGTGCCGAGCACGTTCGCCTGATCGAGGCGGCGATGGAAGAAACCCTCGACCACGACCAACCGGTCCAGGATCCGGTGGCGGATGCCGAGGCGCTTCCGATCGCGCATGGCCGGCTTCGCCAGGGCCTAGGCTTTGCCGTGGTCACCTCGCTGCCACTGAGGGGCGATGGCGATGAGGCCGAGGCGGTGCTGCTCCTCGCGTCAGACGAGCCGGGTCCGCCACCGGTGCCCCTGGAGCCCTTGCAGCTCGCGGCGCAACTGGCGATGCCCTGGCTAAGCGATCTCGAGGAACAGGATCGCTGGTTTGGCGAACGCTGGGGGCGCCAGGCGGTTCGAGCGACCGGCAAGGCTGTCCGTATCGAGCACCTGGGTCGCAAGAGCCTCATACTCGCCGCAACGGCACTGCTCCTTTACGGTCTCTTCGGCACCTGGCCGCACCGGATCGACGCCACGGCGGAGCTCGTGACCGATAGTGCACAAATCCTCAACGCGCCCTTTGACGGTTACATCGACTCCGTTAGCGTGACGGCGGGCGATAACGTCCGCAAGGGCGGGCTTCTGGCCACGCTCGATCGGCAGGAGTTGTTACTGCAGGAGTCCGAGATCCGTGCCGAGATTCGGCGCCACTCTGCTGAGGCTGAAAAGGCTCGTGCAGCAGGCCAGACCGCAGATGTTCAGATCGCGCTCGCCCGCCGGGCCCAGGCCCAGGCGCGCTTGGAGCGGGTGAGCTTTCAGCTTGAGCAATCGCGGGTGACAGCGCCCTTTGACGGTGTGATCGTCGAGGGCGAGCGTAAAGAGTTGCTCGGTGCGGCGATCCGGCGCGGCGAGAAGCTGTTCCGGGTGGCTCGAGTGGAGGGCCTTTACGTTACCCTGTTCGTGCCTGAAGCCGAGATGCGTTTTCTCTCCCAGAACGCTCACGGCCAGATTTCGCTCCTCAGCCAGCCTGAGGTCAATCATCCGATTCGTATCGATGCGGTGATCCCTGTCGCGCAGGTCAAGCCCCAGGCGGGCAACCTGTTCGCGATCCGGGCCGAATTGCTTGACCCGCCCGAGTCCTGGTGGCGGCCGGGCATGACGGGACTCGCCCGGATCGATGTCGGTCGCGCCAACATCATTTGGCTGATGACGCGGCGTGCAGTCGATGCGATCCGCATGAAGCTCTGGTGGTAAGCGAGCAGGCCTGATCCAATGACCGCCCAGACCTTCAGTGAATCCTGGCACCGGATCGCCGAGTCGCGGATCGGCCTGCTACCCAGCGTCCAGGTCCAGCGCCAGCGTTTCGGCGGATCCGATTGGTATGTGCTGCAGGATCGCTTCACTCAGCGATTCTTCCGGCTGACGCCGCAGGCCTGGCGCTTCATTTCCCGACTGTCGCCCCGCCGCACGGTTGACGAGGCGTGGCGCGATGCGCTCGAGCTCTTCCCCGACGAGGCACCCAGTCAGCACGAGGTCATCCAGCTGCTCGGTCAGTTGCACCACTCGAATCTGCTCTATTACCGCGACGCTCCCGACAGCCTCGAGATCTTCGAGCGCTATCGCCAGTTCAAGCGGCGCGAGTTTGCGACCAAGCTGCTGGGCTTTCTTTACCTCCGGATTCCGATCTGGAACCCAAACGATTGGCTGAACCGTGTCAGGCTGCTCATCAACCTGTT
>CAZAVT010000398.1:2514-3025 GCA_964488395.1 uncultured Burkholderiaceae bacterium
AGCTGGCCGATCGCCCTGATCGGACTGGTCGTGATCGGCTTTGGCGCCAAGGCCGCAATTGAAAACAGCGCCAGTCTGGTCGATCAGTCCCAGGGCCTGCTCGCCACGGACAACCTGATTTGGCTCTACCTCTGCATGACCTCCATGAAGCTGCTTCACGAGTTTGCTCATGGCATGGCCTGCAAGCGCTTCGGCGGCGAGGTCCATGTGTTTGGGGTGATGCTACTGGTGCTTGCGCCTCTGCCTTACATGGACGCCTCCTCGAGCTGGGCCTTCCGGGGTCGATACGAGCGTGCGTTGGTTGGCGCGGTGGGCATCCTGGTCGAACTCTTCCTCGCGGCCCTCGGCGCGATCGTGTGGTCGCAGACCGGACCCGGTCTGGTCCATAACCTCGCGTTCAACGTCATGGTCATCGGCTCGGTGTCGAGCTTGCTGTTCAACGGCAACCCGCTGCTGCGCTTCGATGCGTATTACGTGCTCGCCGACCTGATCGATATCCCGAATCTCTATC
>CAZAVT010000399.1:0-3004 GCA_964488395.1 uncultured Burkholderiaceae bacterium
GTCCCCCTTCGTTCATCAGGATGTCCTGCGCCTCGGTCAGGGTCTCAAAACGTGAGGACAACTCCATCGGCAGCATCCGGACACCTGCCTGCGCGAATCGGGCCGCCGCCTGCTCGAGCGCTCGCTGCGCATCCGCGTCGGCCTCGCCCCACAGGGGCGTAAGCCACAAACCGACCCGCAAGGCCGACGGCTGGGGCGCCTGCAGCGTTGCCGTCTCGGTCAGGCCGTAAGCCGAACAGAGCAGCCACAGATCCTCCACGCAGCGGCCGTAGAGACCGATCGTGTCGAGATGGTGCGAATAATGCTTCGCGCCCTCGAAACTGATCCGGCTGAGCGTCGGCTTCATGCCATGCACCCCACAGAATGCGGCCGGACGGATGGTCGACCCACCGGTCTGCGTGCCTAGTGCGAGCGGCGCCATGCGCGCGGCGACCGCCGCACCCGAGCCAGAGGATGATCCCCCAGGGGTGCGGCTCAGGTCGCGAGGATTGCGGGTCAACGGCCGACGGCCTCCCGAGGCAAACTCCAAGGTGTCGGTCTTGCCAAGCATCACACCACCACGGGCACGCAGCACAGCCACGCAATTCGCGTCCTGTCTGCTTTGATGCCCCTGGTAGATCGGCGAGTTATGCTGGGTTGGCGCATCGTAGGTGTCGATGACATCCTTGACCGCAAAGGGCAGACCATGCATCGGCCCTCGCCAGGGCTCCCGGTCGCGCTCGCGGGCAGCCCTGAGAACCGCCTGGCGGTCGATCCAGGTGAAGGCCCGCACCTGGGGATCAATCGCCTCGACTCGATCGAGAAAGGCACTCGCATAGGCCTCGCAACTCAGCTCTCCGGCCTGGATCCGACGGGCTGCCTGAGCCGCCGTGAGCCCGCTCGGGTCGGAGCTCATACCTGCGCCCGATAGGCGTCGAGCATCGACGCATAGGTCGCCGGCCAGACTCCCGGGTGAGCGCAAATCCGCTCGAGTGCCGCACGGAATGCAGCAATGCGGTTGGCTTGACCAGTGATCCAGCTGTTGGCCGAAATGGCCATGACTCGGCCACCATGGCGACCAGCCTCTTCCCACAGCAGGCTGAAGCTATCGACCAGCTGCTCGGTGTATTCCTCGTTGGACAGGTTGAAGTCGTTGACCGACTGTCGGTCGTTGATATCAAGCGCGTACGGCACACCATAGACCGGCGCCTTTCGCGTGGTCATCGACAGCGGCAGATCGTCAACATTCCAATCGAGGGTGTAGTCGAATCCCTGTTCACTCAGCAGATCAAGGGTCAGGTGAGACTCAGACTGCATCGGCGAGAGCCAGCCGCGTACGCCACCCGGTGCAGCCTCTCGGAAGATTCGCGCCGCCTCGGCAATTGCCGCTCCCTCCTCGGCTTCGGATGACCTGCCGTGAAATACCTGGCTCATGTCCAGGCCGTGGGCGACCAGTTCCCAGCGACGACGTTGGACCTCGCGCACGAGAAAGGGATGGCGCTCGGCGATCCGGGCGTTCATCGCCACCGAGGCCTGCAGCCCGAGCTCGTCGAGCACGCGAAAAATGCGGTAGATGCCGACTCGGGTACCGTAGTCACGGGTGGTGTAGTTCCAGTAGTCCGGATAAGGTCGATCCATCCCGCCGATCGCCTTGACCAGCATTTTTGAGGGTTCCATATTGAGCGGAAACCACTCGAGGACCGGCACGACCACCAGAGCAACCCGAGCGCCCCCAGGCCAGTCGACCTTAGGGTGTCGGAAGAGGTTGCGGTAATCGTAACGATCGTGGTCCATGCCAAGACGACGACGGGGATACTCGAGATAGGAACGGGGCAGCGTCATGATCCTCAATCCTTTCGGGAGGCGATCGCCTGAGCGACCTGATCGTAGTGCTGAGCGATGTACCACTGGGCAATCTCGCGCCCGGTGGTGAGCCAGACCTTGTCGCGCCGAGTGATGTAGCGCAGTGCCTCATCGAATTCGCGCAGACGATGCGGCAATCCGATTAACCAGGGATGGAGCGGCAGGCACATCACCTGGGGGTTATCCGCACCCTCTTCGTAAAGCTGATCGAACTGTGCCTTGATGGTCTCGGTGTAGCGGCGCGGCGACATGCGCTTTTGCACGAGGCAGGTGTAGTCGTTGATCTCGAGCGAATAAGGGACACTGATGAGCTTGCGCCCCCCAGAGACCTTGACCGGAAGCGGCTGGTCATCGTGCATCAGGTCACAGGTGTAGAGAACACCGGCCTCGGCCAACAGATCCATGGTGTTGACGGTATTGGTAAGCGCGGGCGACAGCCAGCCTGAAAGCGGCTGACCCGATGCACGATAGATCGTCGAGCGCACGTCCTCGATCAATTCGCGCTCCTGATCAGGGTCCATGCCGTAGAGATATCGCGTGTTGTAGATGCCGTGGGAAAAAAGCTCCCATCCCCGCTTGACGCAGGCCTCGATGATCTCGGGGTAGTGGTCACAAACACCGACGTTGAGCGATACGCTGCCGCGAACACCGTGGCGATCCATCACCTCCATCATCCGCCAGACCCCAGCTCGGTTACCGTAGTCGCGCAGGGTCAGCCAGTTCAGATCGGGAGAAGGTCGGGGCGTCGCACTGCGCGCTGGACTGGCTGGAGGATCGTATTCGTAGTGCTCGATGTTGGGCGCCACCCAGACTGCGATGCGGGCATTGCCAGGCCAGCTTATGCGGGGCCGATCGACGCTGGGTAGGTAGTCATAGAGCTGCGGATCTGCTTTCATGGCTCGCGGTCCTTCACAGGGTTCATTCAGTCCTCAGAAAGTCGTTGCCGGGTGCGCCCTGACCGTCGGCAGATCGCCCAGCGACTGCCAGCGGTCCACCTGACCCAGTGCTTCGAAAAGCGCGCGGGCCTCGCTGCCCTCGAGGCCCGCGGCCTGCGCACAGCCGCTGAACTTGGACCAGAGCTGGGCGGGCTCGAGCGGTCGATCAGCATGGCCTGTCGCTCTACGAACCTTGCCGGTGACACATTCACGCCCATCGGCCAAGC
>CAZAVT010000400.1:0-489 GCA_964488395.1 uncultured Burkholderiaceae bacterium
TTCCTCGTCCGAACCGCCGATTTCGCCGATCATCACCACAGCATCGGTGTCCGGGTCGTCATTGAAGAGTTTCAGCACGTCGATGTGCTTGAGGCCATTCACCGGATCGCCGCCGATGCCCACCGCGGTGGATTGGCCCAGGCCCAGCGCCGTCAATTGACCCACCGCTTCGGAGGTCAGGGTGCCCGAGCGCGACACCACACCAATCCGACCCTTTCGATGGATATGGCCCGGCATGATGCCGATCTTCAGCTCGTCAGGCGTGATCACGCCCGGGCAATTGGGCCCGATCAGGAGCGTCTTGCTGCCCGCCTTGCGCATGCGGTCGCGCACTTCGATCATGTCGCGCACCGGGATGCCCTCGGTGATGCAGATCACGAGGTCAAGCCCAGCCTCGACCGCTTCCCAGATCGAGGCGGCCGCGCCCGCGGGCGGCACGTAGATCACCGAGACGTTGGCACCGGTGGCGGCGCGCGCCTCGCGAACCGT
>CAZAVT010000400.1:499-2986 GCA_964488395.1 uncultured Burkholderiaceae bacterium
ATGCCCTGGGTGATGACCTTGCTATCTTTATTGATCAGGATGCTCATCGATCGTCCTTTCTTCTGGCGCCGCCACACCGCCGGGGCAGGAGCGGCCTGTTCTGTGCAAGCCCATCCCGCTTGGATCGGTTCCGTGTGGCCCGCCGCAGACGCGGTTCAAGTACGGTTCAGCGGTTTAGCGGCCGGCCGCGGCAGCGACCACCTTGCGGGCAGCCTCGCCCATCGTATCGGCGGAAATGATCGGCAGCCCCGAGTCAGCCAAAAGCTTCTTGCCGAGTTCCTCGTTGGTGCCCTTCAGCCGCACGACCAGAGGGACCTTGAGCGAGACGGCACGGCTGGCTGTCACCACGCCTTCGGCGATCGTGTCGCACTTCATGATGCCGCCGAAGATGTTGACCAGGATCGCCTTCAGATCGGGATTGCGAAGCATGATCTTGAAGGCCTCGGTCACCTTCTCAGTGGTCGCACCGCCCCCGACGTCCAGAAAATTAGCGGGTTCGCCGCCAAACAACTTGATCGTATCCATGGTCGCCATGGCGAGACCCGCACCGTTGACCAAACAGCCGATGTCGCCGTCGAGCTGGATGTAGGCCAGATCGAATCGTGAGGCCTCGACCTCAGCCGGATCTTCCTCGTCCAGGTCGCGAAGCGCCACGATCTCGGGGTGGCGAAACAGTGCATTGGAGTCGAAATTGAATTTGGCATCCAGTGCGATCACCCGCCCGTCACCCGTGAGAATCAATGGGTTGATCTCAGCGAGACTGGCATCGCTCTCCCAGAAGGCCTTGTAGAGACCCTGCAGCACTTGCCGCGACTGCGCGAGACTGGCCTCGGGAATCCCGATCTGGCGGGCAAGCTGATCCGCTTCCCCAGCGGTCAGACCCTGTGCGGGATCAACCGCGACCTTGTGAATCTTCTCGGGGTGGTGCTCAGCGACCTCCTCGATATCCATCCCGCCTTCACTGGAAGCCATGACGGTCACGCGCTGAGTGACACGGTCGACGACGAGACCGATGTACAGCTCTTTCTTGATGTCAGCGCCTTCCTCGATCAGCAGGCGACGGACCTTTTGACCCTGCGGCCCGGTCTGATGAGTAACCAGCTGCATGCCGAGGATGGCCTGAGCATGCTCGCGGACCTGGTCGATTGATCGGGCAAGCTTCACGCCACCGCCTTTTCCCCGCCCGCCAGCATGGATTTGAGCCTTGACGACCCAAACCGGTCCACCGAGCGACTCGGCAGCCTTCAAGGCTTCATCGACCGAGAAGCAGGCGATGCCTCGGGGACCCGGCACGCCGTATCGGCGAAGCAGTTCCTTACCCTGATATTCGTGGATTTTCATCGACCGCCTCCTCGGAACGATTGTCGGCGACCCGGGCTTCGCCGCACCGGCCGGTGAGCGACGACCAGTCAGAGCGCAGGCTATAGGGTTCGCCTCTACCGGGCTTGTTGATCCTTGCCCTACCCAAATGCGCGGCGAGTTTAGCATGCAGGTCAGGGCGAGCGGCACCTCGCCGAGGAAGCGCCCAGGCTGCTGGCCAGGCGCGAGCACCCGGCTGGCGCTCAGTCGTCGTCGCGCCGCAGCAATCGACGAATGACCTCATGGGAAAAGCCACGAGACGCGAGGAAGCGCATCTGCCGAAGACGCTCGGCCGAGTCGGCGGCGGGCTGCTCGCCGAAGCGCTTTCGCCAAACCTCGCGAGCACGATCGAACTCGCTGGCCCGCAAACGCTCGAGAGACTCCTGTGCCTCATCATCCGAGACCCCATGACGGGCCAGCTCCTGGCGGATCATGGCAACGCCGTAGCGGGCGCCCCGACGATGGATCAACGACTCGGTGAATCGCTGATCCGAGAGCAGTCGCCGGGACTCCAGCCGATCGAGCAAAGCTTCGAGCGCCTCGGCCTGCTCGGCGTGCGGGGCTAGGCGCCGACGCAATTCAACCCGGCTGAACTCCCGCCTCGAGAGGAGGCCCAGTGCCCGCTGCTCGAGCGAGAGCGCGGCCATGCTCAGGCGACGGCGCTACCCGCGGCATCCGATCGCGGCACAACGCCATAGTGCTCGCGAACCCGGTTTTCGATCTCGAAGGCGACCTCAGGATGCTCACGCAGGTACTCACGGGCGTTGTCCTTGCCCTGTCCGATGCGATTGCCACCATAGCTGTACCAGGCGCCGCTTTTCTCGACGATATTGCACTGGGCGCCCAAATCAATGATCTCGCCTTCGCGCGAGATGCCCTCGCCATAGAGGATGTCGAAGTCGGCCGCCTTGAACGGGGGCGCGACCTTGTTCTTGACGACCTTGACCCGCGTCTCGCTGCCGGCCACCTCCTCCCCGCGCTTGATGGAACCGGTACGACGGATGTCCAGGCGCACGGTCGCATAAAACTTGAGCGCGTTGCCGCCCGTGGTGGTCTCGGGATTGCCGAACATCACGCCGATCTTCATGCGGATCTGGTTGATGAAAATCACCAGCGTGTTGGTGCGCT
>CAZAVT010000401.1:0-708 GCA_964488395.1 uncultured Burkholderiaceae bacterium
CACGCGGAGCGCGCAACGATGGCGCGCCTGGGCATGGTCAAGCGCTAGGAGCCAGCTGGTGAAGAGGACCTCACTGCCGAGTTCTGCGAGCGTCGCGCTCGCGATTGCCCTGGGTGCCGCCGCTGGTGCCCCTGCGGCTCAAACGACCTTTGATGCGACAATTTTCCCCACCTGCCTAGAGGAGCTAAAGCCACAAGCCCTGGCGGCAGGCGTCTCCGCTTCGGCCTTTCAGCGGTTCACGGCGGGCCTGCAGCCGGAGCCAGGCGTGCTGCAATTGCTCGATTACCAGCCGGAGTTTGTCATTCCGATCTGGGATTACCTGGCGGGTCTGGTCGACGATGAGCGAGTTCGTGACGGTCAGCAGATGGTCGAGCGCTGGCGATCACTGTTGGAGCGGGTTGAAGCCGAATTCGGCGTCGATCGCTACACGGTGGTCGCAGTCTGGGGAGTGGAGAGCGACTTTGGCAGGCGATTTGGTGAGCGGCCGCTCGTCGAGTCCCTCTCGACCCTGGCCTGCTACGGTCGGCGGCAAAGCTTTTTTCGCGGCGAATTTTTCACCACGCTGCGCATCCTCCAGGATGGGCACATCGCGCCAGAACGGCTTCGCGGCTCATGGGCTGGTGCCTTCGGTCATACCCAGTTCATGCCCTCGACCTTCATGCGGCTGGCCGTCGATTTCGACGTCGATGGCCGGCGTGACCTGATCGA
>CAZAVT010000401.1:718-2973 GCA_964488395.1 uncultured Burkholderiaceae bacterium
GCTCGCATCGACCGCTCATTTTTTGAAGCGCGCGGGCTGGCGCGAGACCTTGCCCTGGGGCTTTGAGGTCAAGCTTCCCACTGGCTTTGACGCCTCTGAGATCGGCCGGCGTCATCGCCAGCCGCTGTCGCATTGGGCCGTCCGCGGTGTGCGCCGGATCGACGGCAGCGCGCTCGCGCGCGGCGCGCTGCGCGACGACACTCAGGTCGCCCTCGTGCGGCCCGCCGACGGCGGTGGCCCTGCCTTCCTGGTCACGGCCAATTTCAATGCGCTGTTCCAGTACAACGCGGCGGAGAGTTACGCGCTTGCCATTGCTCACCTGGCTGACCGGATGCGGGGGGCAAGCCCCTGGCAGACGCCCTGGCCAACCGATGACCCTGGCCTGTCGCGAGCCGAACGACGGGAGTTGCAACAGCGCCTGGTGGCAAGAGGCCATGATATCGGCGGCGTCGATGGTCTGATTGGCAAACGCACCCTCGAAGCACTACGAAGCGAGTTGGCCTTGATCGGCATGGCGTATCCGGGGGAGCGTGCCGGGCGCAAGGCGCTTGAGGCCTTGCGCAAGCCCCGCTAGGTGTCGCCCGCGTTACGCAGGAAACTCGATCAGCGTCCGGTTGATACCGTCCTGCTGCAGGGCGGCGAAACCCTCGTTGATGTCGTCGAGCCCGATCCGCCGACTGATCAGTTGCTCGAGCCGAAGTCGACCCTGGCGGTGAAACCCGATGAGGCGTGGGATGTCGAGCCGGAAATGGTTTGACCCCATCATGCTGCCCTGGATTCGCCTCTCGCGCAGAAAATCAAATCCATGCAGTTCGATTTTTGTGCCGATCGGGATCATGCCGACGAGGGTTGCTAGCCCCCTTGGGCGGAGCATCGAAAAGGCGGCCTCGGCGGTTGGCTTCAGGCCGATACACTCGAATGAATAGTGCACGCCGCCGCCGCTCAGTTCGATCACCTTTCGGGCGAGGTCGGGCTCGCGTCCATCCACTGTGTCGGTCGCGCCGAACAATCGGGCCATCTCGAGCTTGCCCGGGTCGATATCGATGGCAAAGATCCGCTCGGCACCAGCAAGCAGCGCGGCATTGATGGTCGCGAGTCCCACACCACCACAGCCAAGGACTGCAACGGTGGTTCCGGGTTCGACTTGAGCGCTGCGGGCGACCGAACCGTAGCCCGTTAGCACGCCGCAACCAAGGAGCGCGGCGAGCCCCAGGTCGACATCCTCAGGGACTTTCACGACCGCGTTCTCGTGGACCAGCATTTGCTCGGCAAACGCCGAAAGGTTCAGGAACTGATTGACCTGCTGACCTTGCCATCGCAAGCGGCGCGCCTGGCCGGGGGGTTGCTTGACCCTGGTATCGGTGCACAGGCTCTGCCGGCCGGTCAGGCATTGCTCACAGTGTCCGCAAAATACCGACAGGCAGGTCACGACGTGATCGCCCGCGCGAACATGCCTGACTGCCGAGCCAACTGCCTCGACGACGCCCGAGGCTTCATGCCCAAGGATCACGGGAAGCGGTGTCGGATACTTCCCCTCGATGAAGTGGAGGTCGCTGTGGCACAGGCCTGCGGCGCGGGTCCGCACCAGGACTTCGTCAGGGCCGGGGCGATCGATCTCGACGGATTCGATGGTCATCGGCTGACCGACGCGGTGAAAGAGGGCTGCGCGCATCGAGGGGGCTCCTGAAGACCAGCGGGCCGGGCGGTTCAGGGACTCGGAGCGCTCTCCCAGTCTGAACAGGGAGCCACGATCTGAACCAGCGGCTCACTATGCCAGGGTTGTTCGCGCGTCGGTGATCACCAGTTCGGTTCAGTCGATCAGTTTTGATCACTGTTCCTGATGGATCGGCCCGATTAGGATCTCCTCGCATCGAATGAAGGAGCACCGCAATGAATCGTCCGGATCTGGCCTACTCGGTCGGTGCGTCATCGATCCTCGAGGCCTGGCGAGACGCTGGGATCGACTGGGTCGTCACCGTGCCTGACTTGGTGCAACTGGCTGTTCATGATCGCGTCAGCCACCCCGAGAGCGGCTTTCGCTGCACCTACTGCGCCAACGAGAATCAGGCCTTACAAACAGCCGCCGGTCTGTGGATCGGTGGGCGCCGACCGATCGTGATCATGCAGAACCAGGGCCTCTACAACTGCATGAACGCGATCCGTGCACTGGGGCTAGACGCGGGCGTTCCCTTGCTGCTGCAGGTCGGTCAGTTCGGCCGCGAGTTTGCCAACCTCGGGCAAGACCCTCGGCAGTC
>CAZAVT010000402.1:0-625 GCA_964488395.1 uncultured Burkholderiaceae bacterium
TGCCAGGCAGTTATCGGCGAATGGACCCGCGGTAGATCGAGGAGGAAGCACAGCCGGTTGGGCCGATCGCCGAGAAAGACCGAAAAAATGGCCTCACCGTCCGTGCTGAGGCGGGCGTAGCGGTTGTTACCGCGCTCGACGATGGCCAGCGGCCCGGCGAGCGCCGCCAACTGGGACGGACCGAGCGCCTCCTCGACTTCGACACTGATACTCGCGGTGCAGTCGAGCTGGGCGCAATCGCCGTCGAGCCGCCGAGCGGCAAGCAACACTTCGGAAAGGATCGGGGCCTTGTATTGGGCCCCAATGCGATCGGCAAATTCCTGCGTGCGCGCGAGAAATTCAGAGAACTCCATCGCATTCAAGGGGCCGCTTCGGTTGTCGAGCAAGATCCCGATCCGCAGCGCCCGGCATACATCCGAGGCCTGAGGGGCGCGCCACACCCTGCCCGTCGTCCGACCGCTGGCGGGCACGGAGACCTCGATCGTGACAGGCTTGGTCCCGCAGCGACGAAACGACTGGGCGAGCGCCACCAAGCGCTCTCCTGGGACGGGTGTTGAACAGGCGAGATCGACGATGCAATCGGTGAAGCTGTTGAGCACCGCGAGCGACGCGGGGTCCTCCTCGG
>CAZAVT010000402.1:635-2955 GCA_964488395.1 uncultured Burkholderiaceae bacterium
TCCTGACCCTGTTCAGTGTCTCCGGGGGTCGGGCCCGTCGTGGCCGAGATCGGTTCAGGGGGCGTCGAGACCTGTGTGGTCGCTTCGTGCCTCGGCAGGGAAGAAGCGGGCCCCACCGGTGCCGCGTCGACGGCACCGGGCTCGGGCACGGGTACCAGTGCGACTGGGTCTCGAAGCGCATTTGCGAGCGCTTCGGGCGGGTCCGGCGTGAGCGGGGGCGCCGGCGATTGAGGCACGGGCGGTCGATCGGATTCGCCGACCAGCGTGACGGTATGCTCGGTGACCGTTGGCGCGGCCGAGGCGGCGGCAGGGATGCTCAGTGAATCGTTGGGACGATCGGGGCCCAGATCTGGCTCGATCCTCGAGGCGGCAGGGATCGCCAAGGCATCGAGCTCAGGCTCCAGTCGATGAGACACCGCTGGACCTCGCGTCTTCGGACGGGGTTCCGCAACTGGGACAGTGACTCGATCCCTGCGCAACCGCCAGGTGCGGAAGATCTCTGCCCCCAGGACGAGCAGAATCACCACCGCGCACAGCAGGAGCAGGCTGATGATCAGGCTGTTGCTCAAGCGGCCTCCGCAAGCCGGGCGGCGGCCTGCAGGTCGACTGCAACGATGCGCGACACGCCCTTCTCTTGCATGGTCACCCCGATCAGCTGCTCCGCGATTTCCATTGCAATCTTGTTGTGGGAAATAAAGAGGAACTGCGTCTGTGTGGACATCGCCCGAACCATATCGGCGTAACGTTCGGTGTTGGCATCATCCAGTGGCGCATCCACCTCGTCGCGCAGGCAGAACGGTGCGGGGTTGAGCTGAAAGAGCGCAAAAACCAGCGCGATCGCGGTCAGGGCCTTTTCGCCGCCCGACAACAAATGAATCGAACTGTTCCGCTTGCCAGGGGGCTGAGCCATGACCTGAAGCCCAGCATCGAGAATCTCTTCGCCGGTGAGAATGAGCCGGGCCTCGCCTCCGCCAAAAAGCCTGGGGAACAATTCACCAAAGTGGCGGTTGACCGTGTCGTAGGTCTCGCGCAGCAGGTCTCGCGTTTCTCGGTCGATCCGCCGAATCGCATCCTCGAGGGTGGCAATCGCATCGTTGAGGTCATCGGCCTGGGCCTTCAGAAACTGCTGGCGCTCCGTTGCCTGGGCCAATTCATCGAGCGCAGCGAGGTTGACGGCGCCGAGCGCGGCAATCGCCTGAGCCAGGCGCGTGAGCTCGCCCTGCAGCCAGTTTGCCCGAGGGCGGGCTTGGTTCAGCTCGGCGGCCAGGGCGTCGATGGCGGCGGCGTCGAGGCCTGCGTCGGTGAGCTGCGCCGTGTGCTGCTCCGCATTCAGACGAGCCGCTTGCTCCTGGAGCTGCAATTCGGTTGCGCGATCGCGTAGCGGTTGCTGATCTCGTTCCACCCCGAGTCGCTCGTCCTCTCGAGCCCGCAGCTCCTGGGTCATCTCGTCCAGTCGGGCCCGGGCGGCGGTCAAGGTGACCTCGGCCGTTCCGCGCGTCTCCAGAGCGGCTTGCAATCCTGAGCGGACCTCGGCATCCGAGACCGATTCGATGCGCTGCTCAAGCTCGATCCTTTCGCTGGTGAGGGCTTGCAGCCGCGCCGACGATGCCTCGATCTGCACGGCAAGTCGCTCGAGCTCTGCCTGAGTCGCGCGAGATTCGAACTGCAGTGCCTGGGCTTGCCGCTCCGATTGCCGCAGCCGTTCTCGATGCTCGGACAGCGCCGCCTCGCTCGCCTCGACCTCCAGTTGGCGCTCCTCGACGGCTTGCTGAGCGGCGGCCAATTCGCTGTCGATCTGCTCAAACGCCTCGCCCAGCTCAGCCTGGCGAGCACGCGCCTCATCCTCCTGAGCCTGCAGTTCGGCGATTTCGCCGTCGATTCGCTCGCGGCTCGCCTGAACGCGGCTCGCCTGCTGCTCGAGATGACTAAGTTCAAGTCGCAGTTGGGACAGACGCCTCGACGCCTGGACCTGTTGCTCACGGGTCGCCTTTAAGACGACGAGCGCATCGGATACCGCCGATTCGGTTGCGACCGCCTGGGCGCGGGCCTCGTCAACCAGTAACTGCTCAGCGCGTTGCTCTTTCGCGAGATTTTCGATCTCGTGAAGGCGCGCGAGCACCCCTTCCTGCTCGGAGTCTGGCGCATGGAAAAGGAACAGGTTACGGCCGATTTGATGGCCTGCGCGGACGACGAAGCGACCGCCTTCAGGCAAACGGTCCCGCTCGGCAATCGCTGACTCGAGCGAATCGGCCAAGAAGCAACCCGCGAGCAATTCGCCCAAGACCGCCTCGGCCGCGCGCTGCTGCTGATCGTAGCCGAG
>CAZAVT010000403.1:0-2943 GCA_964488395.1 uncultured Burkholderiaceae bacterium
ATCATCACGATGAAGATGCCGATGCGCCCGGAGTTCGAACGGGGTGGGATGGCAGGGCAGTTTCATGGTGGACCCATCGCTGCCTTGATCGATACGGTCGGCGACTTTGCGGTCGCCTTGTTACTGAAAGGCACGGTGCCGACCATCAATTTCCGCGTCGATTACCTCAGACCCTCCGTCGGTGCGTTCCTCACCGCGAGCGCGACCGTCAGGCGCCAGGGCAGGACGGTGTCATTGGTCGACATTGACGTTCTGGACGATCAAGGCCGGTTGACCGCAGTGGGCCGGGCCTGCTACAGCAGCCAGGTGGGCTGAAGGCCTTCGGGGAGAATTCATCAATGGCCACACACAATCTTGGGGAGGTCATTCCGCGCGGACTCGACGGTGAGGTCGCCTGGATCATCGAGGTCGATCAGCAGGGACGCGACGTCACCACGAGCTACGCCCAACTGCAGCAGGAGGCTGACCGGATTGCAGCCGGACTTCGCCGGCGCGGCCTCGCGCGGGGTGCGCGGGTGGGCATCCTCGCAGCCAATGGCAGTCGCTTCTACACAGCCTTTTTGGCGACGATGCGGGCTGGATTGGTGTCGGTGCCGATCAATTTCAAGCTGCCGCGCGACACGATTGACTACATCATCGATGATGCGGGTATCGAGTTGATGTTTGTCGATGCCGAGCGTGAGCCCATGGTAAGTCGCGTCGAGACTGTGCGGCTCGACGACGATCAGGCCTGGCAGCGGGCGCAGGAGTCGGGGCCGCAGGCTAGTGCCGAGATGGCTCACGAGGAAGTGGCGCTGATTCTCTACACTTCCGGTTCGACCGGTCGGCCCAAGGGTGTGCCGCTCACGCACGGCGGCTACATCTGGGTGATCGAGACGCTCGACCGCGTCAGTCCGCCATTTCGCGGCAAGCGCGCATTGGTCGCGGCGCCGCTTTATCACATGAATGCTCTCATCCAGAGCCTGCTGATTGGCGTCGCGGGCGGTACGGTCGTGCTGCTCACGCACTTTAACGCGCGACGCTACATCGAGGCGGCAGCACGGCACCGCTGTCACATGGTCACGGCCGTCCCCACGATGTATGCACTCGTTGCCCGCGAGACCGAATGGCTCGCCCGGTACGATCTTTCCCATGTCGAGTCGGCTAAGTCTGGTTCAGCCCCCGCTTCGGAGGGCCTTTTTGACATGGTCGCGCGGGTGTTTCCTAAAGCGGTGAGCAGTAACTGGTGGGGAACGACCGAGTCCGGTCCTGTCGCCTTCGGTGCGCATCCCGGCGGATTGCCGCGTCCGACCCTAGCACTGGGCTACCCCCTCGAAGGAACCGAATGGCGACTGGTCGATGGACCGAGCCCCGACGAAGGCGTCCTGCAGGTTCGTTCGCCGGCGGTGTCGCCGGGCTATCTGAATCTGCCGGAGGTCTCGGCCCGGCGTTTCCGTGATGGCTGGTACGACACCGGCGATGTCATGCGGCGCGATGAGCAGGGCTTCTTTTATTTCGTGGGGCGTGCCGATGACATGTTTGTCTGCGGCGGCGAGAATATTTACCCCGGGGAAGTCGAGAAGATGCTCGAAACCCATCCAGGGATTGCCCAGGCCGTGGTCTTGCCCGTCAACGATGAGATCAAGGGGCAGATTCCAGCGGCGTTTGTGGTCTTGCGGGCAGGACACCATGTGACCGTGGACGAGGTGAAACAGTTCGCGCTGCAGCATGGCCCAGCGTATCAGCATCCGCGCTTCGTCGAGTTTCTGCCCGAGATGCCACTCGCAGGCACCAACAAGATCGACCGTAAGGTGCTCGCCGATCGAGCGTCACGCCTGTCGCGCTGATCCATCTTGTCGCGCAGCCCGTTCAGAAACAAGGATTTCGCATGAAAGCGCAGGTCATTCATCGTCACGGTGCCATCGAGGACATCTCCTACGAGACGTCGTGGCCCGATCCAGTGCCAGGCCCGCGCGATGTGGTGCTGCGGGTTGGCGCGTGCACGCTCAATTATCACGACCTCTTCACCTTGCGCGGCATGCCCGGGATCAAGCTGAATTTTCCCCTGATCATGGGTATCGATGTCGCGGGCGAAATCGCGGCGATCGGCGCGGAGGTCGAGGGTTGGCGAATCGGCGACCGGGTGATGGTCGATCCGTTCGATCGCGAAACGGGCGTCTTGCTGGGCGAGCGCGTGGATGGCGGGCTTGCCGACTATGTTCGCGTGCCGGCCGCGCAGCTTGTCGCCCTTCCGGAGGCGGTGAGCTTCGAGCAAGCGGCGGCCCTTCCGGTCGCCTATGGCACGGCGTATCGGATGATGGTTGCCCGCGGACAGATCAAGGCTGGCGAGAAGGTTTTCATCCTTGGTGCCTCCGGTGGTGTGGGTACGTGCTGTGTCCAGCTGGCCCGGCTCGCCGGTTGCACTGTGATCGTCGCAGCCTCGAGCGATGAGAAGCTGCAGAAGCTGCGCGAGCTCGGCGCCGACGATGGCGTCAATTACGCGACGGAGGACTGGGTACGGGTGATGCAAAAGCGCTACGGCAAGGCTCGTTTCGGTGGCGCCGGTGCCGGTGGCGTGGACGTCGTGGTGAATTTCACAGGTGGCGAGACTTGGGTCCCGTCCTTGAAGACGCTCACCAACGGGGGGCGCCTCCTGACCTGTGGCGCGACGGCTGGTTTCGACCCCAAGGAGGACATCCGCTATATCTGGACCTTCGAGTTGAACATCATGGGTTCGAACGCATGGTTGCGAGAGGACCTGGTGAGCCTGATCGATCTGGTGCGCCGCGGTGAGCTCAAGCCTGTGATCGATCGTGTCCTGCCCCTGCAACAGGCGCCGGAAGCCTTTCGGCTGCTGGAGACCCGCCAAGTGGTCGGAAAGATCGTGGTCAAGCCATGAGGCAGACTGCGGTTTGGCGGTCGGCGTCGGTGCGATTTCGCTTGTCCGGCCTGCAACACCATGTG